>JAAYQD010000151.1 GCA_012519465.1 Candidatus Cloacimonadota bacterium | reverse complement strand
TGCTACTTTCCATAATTTTTTCTTCATAACATACTGCTATATGCAAGTTTTCCGCCATATTGTAAACTGAATACAGATAGCGGTATAACTTGGCAAAAAACATCAAAGGAAATATAGGAATGATTATTGCATCCTGTTTGTGTAATTCAATCAAGGAGGATAAATGAGATTCCAACTTACTTTGATAATACTGCTGGTAGCGTGTTTGCTGCCAGCTCATAGTGCACAGCGCATAGAGCACACCGCCAGTGGCATCAGAACCTGGCTGGATTTTGCCCAAAGAGCGCCTGTGCCTGATAATAAAATACTGGATGAAGACGGCGTGGATACCACCAGCTTTAGCTCCCAAACCTATGCCCTGCCTTATCAGGACGTAAACGTCGTCGTGAATAATATCAAGTGGAATGTATTTGATACCCAAGGCAACCTGCTGTATCAAGAATCCCAACGCCACACAGAGACCGTGGAGGTGGCAAACAGCTTTACCTTCCGGGAAATGCGCGGCTTCACCATCCGTTTGCGCAATCAATTTGCCCAGGGCGATCTGCGTTATGTGCTTTCCGACGTTGATTATAGCATCAGCGGACAAGGCATCATCGAGCTGCCCACCCAGGTATCCCCCGCTTTTGTGGATGCATACAAGATTTTGGCAGACAACTATGATAGCTCCTATCTGCGCGGTTTGCCTGTCTCCCGCCCCAAAATGCTCATCATCTCCCATCCCAACCTGGCTAATTATCAGCAGGATTTCATCAAGTGGAAAAGGTCACTTGGCTTTGACGTGACGGTGGTTAACCGTGTGGATATCGGCGATACAGTCAATCAGATAAAGGCCTTTTTGACCTCCCACTATCACCAGCACCATCCTGATTATCTGATGCTGTTTGGAGACGTCACGGGCAGCTATTCCATCCCCACCGCCTTCTTCCCCTCGCCAGAGTTTCAAGAAAACGATGCCGATGACCACCAATATGCCCTCATAGAAGGGGATGACTACTTCCCAGAGATGTTGGTGGGACGCTTTTCCTTCAACGATATTTCCGAGCTGATGAGTATGGCAAACAAGACCATCGTCTTTGAAAAGTCACCCTTCATGGGCAATACCAACTGGATGAAACGCTCCATTGTGGTGGCTGGAAACTATGCCAGCGGCAACCTCCACCCCAGCACCCCCATCCAGATGTCCCGCTGGCTGCGTGATAAGATGCTGGATCACGGCTATGCCCAGGTGGATTCCGTGTTCTTCCCGCCCACCTACCCCGGCAACACAGAGATCGCCAGCGTCATCAACCAGGGAGTGCAATTTGTAAGCTACCGTGGATGGGGCGATGCCAATGGCTGGCACTATCCCAGCTTTAAGGTTCCGGATGTGAGCTCCTTGGTAAATTACCAGCGGATGCCCATCGTCTATTCCATCGTGTGTAATACGGGAGACTTTGCCAACACGGTGAACCCCTGCTTTGGTGAAAAGTGGATGCGGATGGGCAGCGTGGCACAGCCCAACGGATGCGTGGGATTTGTGGGACCCTCAGACCTGCACACCAAGACTCGCTTCAACAATTCCATCTCCAGCGGCGCTTTCCGCAGCATCCTTGATTATGGAGTGCGCGGCTTTGGCTCCAGCGTGTTGATGGGCAAGATGGAGCTTTATAAGAACTTCCCCAACGATATCGGCCACAACCAATACGTGGGCTTTTACTTCCACGTCTACAACCTGCTTTCCGATCCTTCCCTCAATATGTGGGTGTTGGTACCCAATACCATCTCTGCAGATTTGCTGCCCTCCACCTACGCCTCTTCCTCCAGCCATATCACCATCACAGCCCCTCATCTGGAAGGCGCAATGGTATCCGGCACCAAGAATAGCGAAACCTACACCTATGCCAGAATCGTCGATGGCACCGCCATCCTGCCTATCAACCCGCAGGAAGATGGCAACCTCACCATCACCATCTCCAAACCCAACTACGTCCCCTTGGTGAAGACCCTCACCAGCGAGGATGACGGAGGCTTGGCGATCATTGCCAATAGCGTATCTGATGCCTTTATAGACCCCAATCAAAGCCTGAACGCCTCCCTCACCCTGCAAAACCTGGGTGAAGGCACCCTCTCCTTGGATTCCGTCACGATAGAAGGCAATGAAAAGCTGAGCGTCTCTCAGATAAACAACCCCTCTTCCATCGCTCCCCAGGGAACAGCCGAGCTGCAATTCACCATCAGTGCTACAGCCGATATCATCCCCCGTGAGCCCCTGGACCTGAATATCCAGATCAATTCCCTGCCTGTAAAGAGCTTCAGACTTTGGGGCGGTGGAGCGGAATTTACCGTCACTGGCAATGAAGGCAATTACCCCATTGGCGAGAGCAGCACCGTGGAATTCACCATCTTCAATCACAGCCAAAGCCCTGTAAATAACGCCTCCCTGCGCGTGATCACCCTCACAGAGGCAGCCACCTTCCCCACAGATGCCGTCTCTTTGGGAGCCATTGCCCCGGGAGAATCCAAGAGCTTTACCAGCACTGTCACGATAAAGCCTGATGCATGGAACGGCCGCCATATCCCCCTCAAGATGCAGCTTACAGATAACGACTATAGCACGGAATTCTTCTATTCCCTCACTGCCGGTACAGTATCCACCACCTCCCCCACCGGTCCTGATGCCTATGGCTATTATGCCTATGACAGCTTTGACCTCGGTTTCACCTCCACACCGGTTTATGAATGGGTGGAGATCGATCCCCTCTTGGGAGGCAACGCCTCTGTATTCCTTGATCCGGACGATGCCTCAAAGGTGATAGACCTGCCCTTTACCTTCAGATTTTATGGCAGAGACTTTGATCAGATCACCATTTGCACCAACGGCTGGATCTCCATGGGCGCAACCGATATGGTGGATTTTTATAACCACTATATCCCCGCTGCCTTGGGTCCAAACTCCCTGATTGCCGGATACTGGGACGACCTCAAGGGCTTGCCCCTCGGCTATGATGAGGATAACAATCAAATCTTTGATAATATCAGAATCCTGTATTGGCACGACACGGCAAACAACCGCTTCATCGTGCAGTGGAACGAAGCCTACAACCAATACAACCTCACCTCGCTGGAAAAGTTCCAAATCATGCTCTACCCCAAAGGCGATGATGATGGCGATATCCTGGTGCAATATCACACCGTGGACAACCCCGGTATGACCTCCAACTATTGCACCGTCGGCATAGAAAACCACAACCACACCGTGGGACTGGGCTACACCCATGGCAATGTTTACGATCCCACTGCCACGCCTCTGCAACCCGGTTTGGCGATCAGATTCACCACCACTCCGCCCGATAATTACACGTCAAACGATGATGCCTTGCAGACGCCCGTGCTCAGCCTCTCCCAAAACTTCCCCAACCCCTTCAACCCCAGTACCACCATCTCTTTCCAGTTGTCGCGGCCTGCCCATACCAGGCTGGCTGTTTACAACCTGAAGGGCCAATTGGTGAAAGTATTGGCAGATGGCAATCTGGGTGCCCACCAGCATGATTTTGTGTGGAATGGACTGGATGAAAAGGACGAGCCCGTAGCCTCCGGAATGTATCTCTACCGCCTCCACACCGATGGAAAGACCTTGCAACGCAAGATGCTGTTGATGAAATAAACAGCATTTACACAAGATAATGATGGAGTGGGATTGCCTTCATTGGCTGCCCACTCCTTTTTTTGCTTGACCTCAAAACGCTTTGTTTTACATTGCCCAAAACAAAATTAAGGATATTATGATGAAAAGAATATTGATTTTGCTATCTGTCTGCCTGCTCGTATTCTCTGTGCAAGGCAGCGTGGTACCACGCTATATCATCGGGGCATACAGCCAATACCAGCTCCACAATGCCCATCAAACAGAAGAAGTATTTTCAGAATTGGCACAGCTGTTGGATGAAGCAGGGTTCAACACCATTCTCTATTCCACCTACTATCAGGAGGTGGTAAATGGCAGCCTGGAGGCAGCTCTCAAAGCCCTCAATAACTACGAAATGGGCTCCATCATCGACGACTGGGCTTTTGATCCAAACCGTCCCGTGGGCGTCACCGCCATGGCAAATGGAAACTATCTGAAAATGGAGGCAGAGTACCATTGGTCTCCCCAGGTGGAACGATACAATCCGGAAGCTTTCCAGGGTGATAACGCAGAAAACGACCTTTACAACATGGTCTTCCGCCATGATACCGGCAGGCGCTCCTCTGCTGATCAGACATCCTATTCCAATTCCTTCGCGTGGGTATGCGATGCCAAACAAGGTGATAAAGCCGGCATGGCGCTTAGTGATCCACGCTTCAGATGGAAGCCGGATAATATCCAATACCCCCGCCTCCTTTCCTATGATCTCAAGTTTTTCCCCACTGCCAAAGATAACAGACTCTATCTAAAGTTTGCCCTCAATTGGCAGGATTTGCCCGCCAATGCACGAGTGGCAGAGGTGAAGCTCTATGTGCTCAGAAACACTCAGTTTAAGAGCAACCAGGATGGGCTGCACGGGCTCTATCCATCCTCCGCTTATCAACAGCTGCCGCTGTATTCCACCCAGCCTGAGCTATACGACACCCTTATCCTGAACCAAAATGTAGCCCAAATACCCAAAGACCCTGATACCGGTGCCTTGATTTTGGAATACTACACCCCCATCCCCCAACCCGGCACCAAGGAGCATGCAGATCTGATCAATGTAGATTATTTCAGCCACCTCTCCCCTCATGTCTACTGGTTTGGCCAAGGAAGACTGGAGCTGGATTATGTGGAGCTGGAAGACAATATCTTCCGTGCCCTCAAAGCCGCCCATGACCCCCTCAAAGACAGGCTGGAAGATAGGTTGAAAGAATACACCGCCATCCCCGGCTCAAATTCCATCCTCTATTTCTATGGCAAAGATGAACCGTCTCAGGGACAATTTGCCACCTACAAGCTTCTGAAGGGCTTTTTGGAGGATCGCGGTTATGGGATCATCACCGCCACCCACCTGGAAAATATGTCTTATAAAAAAGGTAGCCAACTGCCCGACTACTTCCACTTTGGATTGTTTCTGCAAGAGGCCAATCCATCCGTGGTGATGCTGGACGCCTATCCCTTGCAGGAATGGGGCAGCGGCGCCGGCACCTTGATACGCTGGAACCAGGATTTTGACCACGTACTCTTTGTGCAAAACAAAATCCAAAACTATGTCTGTAACAACTACCATGTTTTGGCAAGCTCGGTAAAAGGACCCGATGCCCTCAACAAAAACACCGATCTCTTTTATGTGCCACAAACCTTTGGCGAAAAGTTTGAACCTGTGGAAAGTGCGGAATGGCGCTATTTTATGCCTCCGCTCAGCATGCAAAAATGCCTGCAATTGCTCCCCCTCTGCTATGCCGCTGATGGGATAATAGATTTTGCCCTCACCTCAAACAGGGATCAGAGCTTTCCATCCGGAGAACGCAGCTTCAGACGCCTCACCCCCATCTCTCACAAAGGAAACTATCTCCAGCCTCAAATCCATGACAACGAATCATTCTATCAAAACCTCATGGAAGCCAATGCCAAAATCAAGGTTTATGGTCCCATCATCTCCCGCCTTCACTGGCAGGATGCAAACACCCTGATGATAGATGGCAAAAACTCCCGCAGCAAATTGGCACAGTACAAGCTCAAGAGCCTGGGAGTGGTAAAGAAGAAGAATGGACCCTATGAAGGCTACCTGGAGTGTGGTTATTATCTGGATGACGAAGACGTCCCCTCGTTGATGGTGGTCAATCGCCGTGCCGTGTATAGAACTGAAGGCGAGGGATCCGCACCCTGGAATGTGGAAGAACACTTCCAAGACGCCGATCCCCAGACCCTGCGTGTGGCATTGGACAAATCCACCTTTGGAGACAAGAATTACGGTTTGTACGATCCCTTTATGAAACACACCATCATTAGCGATAATGATGTATATGATATCGAGATTGCCGCTGGTGATGGCATCCTGTTGCAACTGGTGGAAGTGGTAAAGATGCAAACCCCACAGCCAGCCCAAAAGCGCAATTGGTTCAAGCGGCTTTTCGGAATCAAATAGTTTGCAAGGACACTCCTTGCCCATTAGCCACCCTTGTACCACCCTTGTCTCACCCTTGTCCAGACAAAGGAGAGACAAAGGTGGTTAATGAGGAAGAACCAGCCAAAGCAATGCCAGGCATCAGGTTTTGATGCTTGCACACAAAACAATTGACAAAAGCGGGCAGATTAAAATTGTGCCTGTTATAGAATATAAATTATTCCAAGGAGTAATAAACAATGAAAAACATCTTAGTAATCGGCGCTGCCGGGCAAATCGGCTCTGAGCTTGTACCTTATCTGAGAAACATTTACGGAGAAAGCCACGTGGTGGCAACCCTACACTCTACCAAAAATCCGGACCTGATGAATGCCGGACCATTCGAGATTTTGGATGCCACAGATGCCAACGCTTTGGCAGCAGTGGTGCGCAAATACAACATCGACACCATCTTCAATTTGGTTGCCGTTCTTTCCGCCAAAGGTGAAGCAGATCCCTACCTTTCCTGGCGCATCAATATGGGCGTTCATTTCAACGCTTTGGAGATTGCCCGCGAGATCAAAGGTGCCGTTTTCACACCCTCTTCCATCGGTGCATTTGGTCCCACCACTCCGTTGGACAACACTCCCCAGGATACCATCATGCGCCCCACCACCATCTACGGTGTTTCCAAGGTGGCAAGTGAGCTTTTGGCAGATTATTATCACCTCAGATTTGGCGTGGATGCTCGTGGACTCCGCTATCCCGGCATCATCAGCTATGTAACCCTTCCCGGTGGCGGCACCACAGATTACGCCGTGGAAATCTATTACAAAGCCCTTGAAGAAGGCAAATACACCTGCAACCTGCCCGCAGGTACATATTTGGATATGATGTATATGCCGGATGCCTTGAGAGCAGCCGTGGAATTGATGGAAGCCGATCCCTCCAAGCTCATTCACCGCAATTGCTTCAACGTGACAGCCATGAGTTTTGATCCCGAAACCATCGCCGCAGAAATCCGCAAACATATCCCCGATTTTACACTGGATTATAATGTGGATCCCGTAAAGAAAGCCATTGCCGATAGCTGGCCAAACTATATGGACGATAGTGCTGCCACCAAGGAATGGGGCTGGAAACCAGAGTATAACCTGGAAGCCATGACCGCCGATATGCTGGAAAAGCTGAGAGCTCGCAAGTAATTTGAAATAATATGAAACTCAAGCTTGGCATAGCCGGTGTGGGCTATCTGGGACGTCATCATGCACGCAAATTCAGCGCCATGGCAGGCGTGGATCTGTGTGGTGTTTATGACGTAAATCCTGATAATGCCAAACAGATAGCCGAGGAGCTAAACCTGCATATTTTCAGCAGTTACGACGAGCTTTTGGCGGCTTGTGAGGCGGTGGATATCGTAGCCACCACCTCTGCCCACTTTGAGCTGGCACACCAGGCTTTGCAAGCGGGCAAGCACGTGTTTGTGGAAAAACCCATCACGGCAGAGCTGGCGCAAGCCAAAACTCTGGTGGAGGTGGCTGCCCAAAACAAGCTGATCTTGCAAGTGGGGCATATCGAACGTTTCAATCCGGTGATCTTGGCAGTGGAAGAGGAAATCAAAAACCCGATGTTCATCGAATCCCACCGCCTTTCCACCTTCCAGCCGCGGGGCACCGATGTGCCTGTGGTCTTGGATTTGATGATCCACGATATCGATCTCATCCTGGACTTTGTGGATAGCCCCGTAAAGGATATCCATGCCAGCGGTGTGGGGATTCTGACGCCCAGCATTGATATAGCCAATGCGCGCATAGAATTTGCCAACGGCGCCATCGCCAATGTAACCTCCTCCCGCGTGAGCATGAAGCAGGAGCGGAAGATAAGGTTTTTTCAAAAGGACGCCTATTTCTCCTTGGATTTTGGTGCCAAGCACGCCACGGTCTTAAAGCGATCCCCGGATGCCCTAAAGTATCTGCCCCGCATCCTTGCCGGAGATAAAGACATCAAGGCAGAGCATCTGGTGGATATCCGCAATTTTAACCTTTCCGATACGGACAAGGATGCCCTCACCCTTGAGCTGGAAAGCTTTGTGAATAGTGTATTAAACGATAAACAGCCGATAGTGGACGGCCGTGCAGGCAGCCGCGCCTTGGATGTGGCCCTGCGCATTATCGAAACTATAGGTACCCAACCAAGAACACATATATGAGGTAACAAATTGACATATATACAAGTTAAAGATATTCCCAACCATCTGGATCAAACGATTAGCCTGCGTGGTTGGGTGAGAAATATTCGCCATAGCGGCAAGCTGCTCTTTATCATCTTCAGGGATGGGACAGCAGATTTGCAGTGTGTGGCATTCCGTCCGGAGATAGGCGATGAAAAGTTTGAGCTGGCACGCAAACTAACCATCGAATCCTCTGTGATCATCACCGGCATCCCCAAGCCTCATCAAAAGCTGGAGGGGCAATATGAGCTGTCTATTCAAGACGTGCAGCCGGTACAGATTTCGCCAGAGTATCCAATTGGGAAAAAAGAGCATGGACCAGACTTCCTACTGTCCAACCGCCATCTCTGGTTGAGAGCTCCCAAGCAATGGGCGCTGCTGAGGCTGCGTCACACCATCTACTATGCCATCTGTGACTACCTCAATCAAAATGGATTTTTCCGCTTTGATTCCCCCATCCTCACGCCCAACGCCTGCGAAGGCACCACCACCCTCTTTGAATTGGAATACTTTGACGAAGGAATGGCATACCTCTCCCAAAGTGGGCAATTGTATCTGGAAACAGGGATTATGAGCCTGGGACGAGTGTATGACTTTGGTCCTGTATTCCGCGCAGAACGCTCCAAAACCCGTAAGCATCTCACCGAATTTTGGATGATGGATGCTGAAGCCGCCTGGGTGGAGCATGAAGAGAATATGCAGATACAGGAAGGGTTGATCCGCTATGTGATACGCACCTGTCTGGAACGCTGTGACACAGAACTCACCATTCTGGAACGTGATAAGGAAGTACTAAAGGCTGCAGATGCACCATTTAAGCGGATGACACACTATGAAGCCATCGAATATCTGCGCTCCAAAGGCAGCCAGATCACCCAGGGTAGCGATTTTGGTGCTGCAGATGAAACCCTGCTCACCGAAGGTTCTCCCGTGCCTGTGTTTGTGGAGAAATGGCCCAAGGAAATCAAATCCTTCTATATGAAGCGTGACCCGGAAAACCCCAATCTGGTATTGGGGGATGACCTCATCGCCCCGGAAGGATTTGGCGAAATCATCGGTGGCAGCCAGCGCGAAGACGATTATGACCTCCTGCTCAAACGGATGCAGGAAGAGAAGATGCCCATCGAAGAATACCAGTGGTTTTTGGATATGCGCAAATATGGAAGCGTACCTCACAGTGGATTTGGCGTGGGGCTGGAAAGGCTGATCACCTGGATTAGCGGCATCCACCATATCCGCGAAACCATCCCCTTCCCCCGTATGCTATACAGGATATACCCATAAGATATTACATTGATAATAAACAAAATAGCAATAGCCATATAATGTATTGCCTCAAGCGCGAGGTGTTATTATATGGCTTATTGCTTATTAGATGATAATAAATAGAAAATAAATAGAGGTAAGAATGAATTACGCCAAGGATTTTTCCCGCGTTACCCAGTCAATGGGTTCATCCATGATCAGAGAACTGGTGGCATCCACCAAAAACATTGAAGGTCTCATCTCCTTTGCCGGAGGCTTTCCTGCACCTGCCACCTTCCCCAAAGACACTCTGGCAGAGCTGTATAAAAAGGTGGTTCAGGAAGATGGCTATGACGTGTTGCAATATGGAGCCAGTGAAGGCGATCGCAAGCTGAAAGCTGAGCTCATCAAATGGGAAGGCTATCCCATCACCCCCGAGGAAATGCTCATCACCGTTGGCGCCACCAATGCCATTTATCTGTATTCCCGTGCCCTTTTGGATCCGGGCGACGTGGTGATCTGCGAAGCCCCCACCTTCCTGGGTTCCCTGGTGGTTTTTGATTCCATCCAAGCAGAACTGGTCAGCGTTCCCATCAACGATGATGGCATCAGCATCCAGCATCTGGAAGCAGCTGTTCAGCGCTGTAAGCAAGCAGGTAAGCGTGTCAAATTCATCTACACTATCCCAGATTTTCACAACCCCGGTGGCGTCACCATGAGCATGGCGCGCAGGCGGGAACTGATTGCCTTTGCCATCCGCAACGAAATAGGCATCCTGGAAGATAATCCTTATAGCAGGCTCCGCTTTTCCGGAGAGCCGCTCCCCACCCTGTATCAGGTGAATAGAGATGAATTTGCCGGATTTGAAGTGGTGACGGAAG
>JAAYQD010000150.1 GCA_012519465.1 Candidatus Cloacimonadota bacterium | reverse complement strand
TAAGGGTATCAATGCCATCCAGCCACCAGCTGGGAGCGATGAACATATCAAACTCCCGTATGCTGTAAGAGATGTGTTCCAATTCCGGGGTCTTCACGCCTGCAATCTTGCGCGTTTTGATCTGCACCTCTTCAATCTGGATGAGGCTGGGATCAAACTCCACCCACAGCTTGAAAAACTCCTCTATCTGCTGGCTGCGCTCTGATATCTTTGTATCCAGGGCATTGGCTGCATCGCGTGCCTTTTTCACCTCAAAGCGCAAGGCGGATTCCTTGTTCTTTAGCGTGGGCAGTGCGTTTTGCCTGATATTCAGCTGCTTTTGCAGATTCAGCTGGGAAATCTTGTTATACTGAAATTTGAGACTCATTCCTTCTTCCAGTGGATTTGCATAAAGTCATCTCTAATAGCCACTTCTTCACGGGTGAAGTACTTTTGAAATAGATCCCACGTGATATCCAGCATCTCGTCTGTATCGATATTCACGTCGATAGCCAGGATTTGCATGGCATAATCGTAGGCAAATTTGAGGGTACGCTCGTCATAATCTGAAAGCTCAAAGCCGTTTTCCAGCTTCGTCTTGGCACGGGCGGCATCGGCATTGAGGCGCACTGAGGCTTCCATCACGCGGGGGTGATCCGCACGGGTCTTTTTGCCCATCACCTTGGTTTTGAGGCGGGAGAGCGAGCGCGCGGGATCGATCACCACCTTGCCAATATCGGTATCACGGCGCAGGTAAAGGTTTCCTTCTGTGATATAGCCCGTGTTATCGGGAATGGCGTGGGTGATATCGCCACCGGAGATGGTGGTAACGGCGATGATGGTGATGGAGCCACCGCTGGGGAATTGCACCGCTTTCTCATAGATCTTCGCCAGATCGCTATACAAAGAGCCGGGCATGGAATCCTTGGAGGGAATCTGATCCATACGGTTGCTCACGATGGAGAGCGCATCGCAATAGAGAGTGAGATCGGTGAGCAGCACCAATACCTTCTCGTCTTTTTCGATGGCATAATATTCCGCCGCAGCCAGCGCCATATCGGGCACCAAGAGGCGTTCCACTGGCGGATCATCGGTGGTATTCACAAAGGAGATGATTTTATCTATCATCCCTGCGTTTTCAAATGTATTCTTATAATAAAGATAGTCGTCGTTGGAGAGCCCCATTCCGCCTAAGATAATCTTATCAGCGGGGGTTCTGAGCGCCACGGTAGCCATCACCTGGTTATAAGGCTGGTCTGGATCCGCAAAGAAGGGAATCTTTTGTCCGGTCACCAGCGTGTTATTGAGGTCGATACCGGCGATACCGGTGGCGATCAATTCGGAGGGGTCTTCGCGCCGCACCGGGTTCACGGAGGGTCCGCCAATCTCCACTTCCTTGCCTTCAATTTGAGGTCCGCCATCAATGGGTTCGCCATAGGCATTGAAGAATCTGCCAGCCAGGTCGTCTCCCACTTTCAGTGTGGGCGGTTTGCCAAAGAAGACGATCTCCGCATCTGTGCCGATGCCTTCCGTTCCGGAAAAGATCTGCAGGGTCACAGAATCGTCGATAATCTTCACCACCTGCGCCAATCTGCCGCTAACGGTGGCAAGCTCTTCATAGCCAACGCCTGAGGCTTTCACCGTGCAGGTGGCTTTGGTAACTTGGGTCAGCTTTGTGTATACTTTTTGGAAAGCGGTGGTAGCCATTATTTCGCCCTCCTTTCTTCCATTGCTTCTTTCAGTTGTGCCTGATAGCTATTAAATTCTTCGTTTTGAAATTCCAGATAGTTCATCTGTCTCAGCAGGTTGATGAGCCCGGTAAAATAGGGCTGCACCTCTTCATAGCTTTCAAACACAAAATCTGTGCGGCACACATCCAGGATGAGATGCATCATATAGCATTGCCGCTTCATCGAGGTGGATTTGTCCACCGGATCAAAGCCATCCTGTTGCAGGATGATCCTATCCAAGAGCTCGCTTTTCCACAGCCGCTCATGATATTCCATGGGCACGCCGTCGTCACCCAGAATATTGATCTGGTCTCCAGCTTCTTTGCCTCTCAGCAGCAGGTCTTTCGCCTCATAAACGTCATCCACCCAGCGGGGGGAGATGTGTTCATTCAGATGCTTTTGCACCTCCTCATATTCCAGATATTTGGAGTATGATTCGATGGGGTCAACGGCGGGATAGCGCTTGGAATCCGCCCTATCCTGGGATAGAGCATAAAAACAGCGGGCTGCCTTTTTGGTGGCTTCCGTCACAGGCTCCTTGAGGTTGCCGCCGGCAGGGGATACCGCTCCGATGAAGGTGATGGAGCCCGCCACGCCGTTATTGAGATACACATAGCCGTTGCGGGAGTAAAAGTTTGAGATAATTGCCGGCAAATCCATGGGATAAGCATCTGGACCGGGCAGCTCTTCCATGCGGTTGCTCATCTCGCGCAGAGCCTGTGCCCAACGCGAGGTGGAATCTGCCAACAGCAGGATTTTGAGCCCCATGCTGCGATAGTATTCGGCAATGGTCATCGCTGTATAGACCGATGCCTCACGCGCCGCCACCGGCATATTGGAG
>JAAYQD010000149.1 GCA_012519465.1 Candidatus Cloacimonadota bacterium | reverse complement strand
TTAAACCAATATACGGTTCAGTATAGCAAATAATAGGCTCTCATCGCCAAAATAAAACTAATGCAAGGCTTAGTTGAAAATAGGCGATGCCGCTTTTTTCACAGCCTCTAAAGCCAGGGGGTACAAGTGGTTACAGTCCTTGCCGGCATTCCTCATTCATCGAGCTCGCTACGCGAGCAGAGGATAGAGGCCAGAGGTTAGAGACCAGGGCACCAGCCGCTTCCTAACAGTGCGCAGCACGCTCAACTTGAGCGAAGCGAATCTCAACCGCGAACTCATGTGAGCACTCAACTGGCGCCTTGGCGCCTCTCAACGCTTGCATAGCGAGCCTCCCTGTTCACTGTTCCCTAAAAAAAGCCCCCAACGCAGTGTCGGGGGCTTTTTTACATATCGTCAGATATAGTCTTACTTCATCAGCATCATTTTGCGGATTTCGCTATGGTTTTCAGTTTCCAGGCGGTAGAAATACAAGCCGCTGGGTACGTTCTGACCCTTGTTATCGGTTCCATTCCAAACCACGCTGTGGCTGCCAAAGCCGCGGGTTTCGTTGATGAGGCTATTCACCAATTGTCCCTTCACGTTATAGATGTTCAGCTTCACGTTGCCAGCTTTGGGCATATCAAAATTGATGGTGGTGCTGGGGTTGAAGGGGTTGGGATAGTTTGCATGCAGCAGCTTGGGAGTGGGGGTAGCCACGGGATCGTCGCTGCTGGTTTCGGGGAAGGTCACCTGCAATTCCATAAACATCACCTCTCCACCATCAGGATTGGGGTGGTAGGCGGGGGCGTTTACGTTTGAACCCCAAGTGTAATCGTTATAGAACATAAAGCCAATCTTACCCACCTTCTGATTGCCCTGCATGCCGGTGAAGATCACCTTGTCTGCGGGGTAAACATACATGGGTTTGATGTCGTTAAATTGGGGAGTTTCCACGTTGTTCAACACAATGGGTTCGCTCCAGCTATTGCCCACGTCCGAGCTTACAGAGATGTAAATCTCGGGGGTATTGGCAAAGGTGCTGTAATCATCAATGTTGTTTTCGTGGTACCAACGTGCTCTTTGGCTATCCTGCCACACCATCACCATCATGCCTTGATCGTTTGGCTTGGATACCTTGATGCCGTTGTAGTGGAACATCATGGCATCAGAATGGGCGGATGTATCCCAGTGGGGGAAGGGCCAGATGGTGGCAATATCCAGATACCATTGACCACCTGATTCGATGTATTCGGCTTCGCCCCAGGGAGGTTCGTTATCCCAGGGTTGCCAGTATTCATCTGCATCGTTGGAGGGGTCTTTTTGGGGATACACTTCGCGAATGTCGAAAGTGTTGCTATTGGTATCAAAGATCATATACTTCACGGTTTGCATGGCTGGATAGTATTTGCCTTCGTTATTTGTAAGGCCCCAGATACCGGGGAAGAAGATTCTGCCATAATCATCCACAACGGCATTGATATGACCGGAATTGAGGATGCTGAAGGCGATTTCGTCATCAGCATAGGGCAGGTTGTTGTCATTGAGAAAGTATCCGGGTCCGCCGGTGGGTGTTTCGGGCGGGTTCCAGGTGGGAAGCTTGCTAAAGCGGCTGATTCTGGTCCATTCGCCTTCGCCATAATTGGTGCAAACCATCACGTCCAGATCGGGCTCGTCTATATCTTCGCTATCCGCCGTGAGGGCAATGTGATAGCCCACATAGTATACGTTGCCGGCGTTATCGGCAGCGATGGTGGTGTAGGGGCGGCGCAGGGCGGTTTCATCCACGTTCCATGCGTTATATTCCGGCACACTGTTCCAATGCCAGGTAAGCGGGGTGGCTTCTTCAATCATCTCTCCGTCAAAATCTGCAAAAGCCAGATAGACGTTTTCGCTGGGGTCGCCGTTGGCAGCGTGAGATTCGCTGTTTCTTTGAGAGATATAGATACGGCGTTTGCCGGCAATGGGGGAGGGTCCGAGAGCTGCGGTGGGCCAGATAAAGACGTTATCATCGGTGACGATGCCATTGGGAGCGGTGATGGGGGTGGGATTATCGGCAGTGAGCTGGATATCATTCCACAGGCCTGAAAAGCCGCCCAAGAAGGCATCACTCACAAATTCCACTTCCAGATCGGCATCATCATCCACATTGGCATGCCAGGCATAGAAGGGCTTGCC
>JAAYQD010000148.1 GCA_012519465.1 Candidatus Cloacimonadota bacterium | reverse complement strand
GTATTTCACAGAATTATTATTCCCAATTCAGGCAGCACCCTGGATGCGGGCCTGCCGGAATTGCCCAATATAACCATCAGCCTGGCAATCCCCAAAAGAGGAACCCCCCAGTTTTCCGTGTCTGGAATCCAAAACGACCAGCTGCAATCCTTCAGAGCCTATCCTCAACAGCTTGAAAAAGCCGATGAAGGCCCCAAAAGCCTGGTGTATGATGCAGATTTTTACTCTTCAAACACAAACTACCCACAGGCAGTGGTGGAGTATGGAGACCCCTATATTCTGAGGGATTTCCGCCTCATCAATATCCAGGTGAATCCCTTTAGCTACAATCCATACACTCAGGAGCTTACCATCTACCAAGACCTGGATTTGGAGATAGATTTTTGCGATGCACCAGGCATCAATGAGATGGATGGGGATTACAGCACTTACTCCCCGGTGTTTGAGAAGTTATACGAAGCCAGTATCTTCAACTTTGATGATTACCGTTACCAGATGTTCTCAAACTACCCGCCTCGTTATCTCATCATCCATGGTCAAACTACAGACCAAAACTTCCATAATGCCCTGGATGAATATGTGTTGTGGAAACGCCAGAAGGGTGCAGACGTGGATATAGCTTCCACTGCTACCAACCAAGCTGGCAATTCCACCACCACCATCAAAAACTATATCCAGGCGGCTTACAATAACCCCGTCACCCGCCCAGACTATGTGATCCTCATTGGTGATACCACCGGCAGCTATCCCATCCCCGCCTTCACTTCACCCAGTGGCGTGGGAGATTATGCCTACACCCATCTGGAAGGCAACGACCTGGTGGGCGATTGCTTTATCGGCCGCATTTCCGTGGAAAACCTGGCACAGTTCCAAACGGTATTATCCAAAATATACCTCTATGAAAGGGATATCAATATAGCTACCGCCGGCTGGCTGAATAGGATGCTCTTGGTGGCAGACTGGAGCCCCTCCGGCATCTCCACCGTGTATATCAGCAGATATATCAAAGAGGCAGCCCTGAAGCTGAACCCGGATTATACATTCACAGAGCTGTATGGCTCAGACCCTTCCTCATCTTCGATGAATACTGCCATCAACCAAGGCATAGGCTTCTTCAGCTTCCGTGGTTGGATTGGCATGAACGGCTGGTCTCCCTCAGAAAGCCTCAACAACGCTTACAGGCTGTGTCATGCCATCATCCCCACCTGTGGAACTGGAAACTTTAACAGCCTTGCCACCACCGAGTCATTCATCCGGCTTGGCTCTGCTGCCCAGCCCAAGGGAGCCGTCACAGCCACAGGAATGGCCACCTCCAGCACGAATACCGTATTCAACAATTCATTGCATGGCGGTATGTGGGGAGGAATGCTGCACTATGGTATGCGCACCATGGGTGAGGCACTCCTCAACGCCAAGGTTTTTACCCACCAGATTTATGGCGTATCTGCCACTACTTTGGTAACCAATCACTGCCATTGGTTCAACCTGATGGGCGATCCCACCATGGAAGTATTCTTTGGCATCCCCCAGACCTTCAATGTCATGGTTCAGGATACCATCCCGCTTGGTCTAAAGCTTTTGGATGTGAGCATAATGGATGAAGACATGGCATATTTAGAGGGCGCCAGCGTCACCCTTTCCCAAGGAAGCAGCATCCTCAGCAGAGGCTATACAGATAGCGAGGGCAGTCTCATCCTCCAGCTTCCCACTTCCATGGGTGCAGGAGATTGCGTGCTCACTGTTTCCATGCATAACTACAAACCCTTGCAAACCACCATCAATGTAGATACCTCCGGCACCCTGATTGCTGATAATATCATTATCGTTGATGATAATACAGGTCAATCCCAAGGTAATGCTGATGGCATTGCCAATGGGGGAGAAACTTTGGAGCTGATGTTTAGCCTCAAAAACACCACAGACGGCACCTTGGCAGGCATCACCGGCCATCTCACCAGCGCCAGCCCTTATGTGACCATCATAGATTCCTTGGTGAGCTACGATCCCATCTTTGCCGGCGAAGTTGGCTTCAATCCCACTCCTGCCGTCATCTATGTACATCCTGATGCACCTCATGAATATATGTTGAGATTCCACTTGCTGCTCACCGATACCGGAGGAAACTCCTACGATATCTCAGAATACTTTCCCGTGGCAAACGCCAAGATTCGCTATCACAGCTACATCTTGGAAAATGCCGGCAACAATAACGCCCTCAATCCCGGTGAATCAGCCGGCTTGATTGTTACTCTCAGCAATATCGGTGCGGTAGGCGTAACGGACGTCTATGCCCGCCTTTACACCATGAACGATCTTGTTTCCGTAATGGAACACACCGTCTATTATGGAGATATGCTGCAAAACATCCAAGTCTTGCCCCAGAATACAAACTTTGTGTTGTACGCCCGCCCCCAATCCTTACCCGGCATGACCATCCCCATGCAGATAAAGCTATACAACGATGATGGTTTTGAGCAATGGGTGGATTTTACCTTCACGATAGGGCATGTAACCGTGAATGATCCTCTGGGTCCCTGCAGCTATGGCTATGTGATCTATGATGACCAGGATTACGGCTACCCGGAATGCCCCACCTACAACTGGGTGGGCATCGCCCCTGCTGAGGGAGGATCAGGCACTGCACTTGCCATCTCCGACGGCTATGCCAGCAATGATGAGGGAGACCAGGTGGGCGCCACTTCCACAGCGATAGTGGATCTGCCTTTCCCCTTCCAGTTTTATGGGCTTATCTACAATCAAATCACCGTCTGCTCCAATGGCTTTATTGCCTTGGGTGAATCAGAAAATGGCGAGTTTAGAAACTACAGGCTGCCCGGCCCCATGGGTCCCAGTCCCATGATAGCACCCTTCTGGGATGATCTTGCCACCCATTCCGGCAGTGGGATTTATACTTGGTTCGATCGCGGCAACCACGCCTTTGTGATCGAATGGTACAATATGAGGAATGGCTCCAACGGCTCTTCTCCAGAAACCTTCCAAGTGATCCTTTACGATCCTGCCATCCATGCCGGCTCCTTGGGCGATGGTCCCATCAAGATCCAATATCACACCTTCAATAATGTGGATGCCACATCAGCTGGCACAAAGCATGGCAGATACGCCACCATCGGCATCAAAGACCACACCGGCACCGTTGGCTTGGAATACTCCTATGCAAACGTATATCCCACAGCTGCCTCGCCTTTGGGCAACGGCAGAGCCCTTTATATCACCAATATCCCCATCCACTATGAGGAAGCTCACCTGGTGGTGGGGGAGACCTATGTGAACGATCCCAACGGCAACGGCGTTTGCGAACCCGGTGAAACCGTGGAACTGGGAATCCTGATCAACAACATCGGCAATATGACCGCCTTGGAACCCGTAGCCACCATCTCCACAAACAGCACTTATGTGACGATGATCAACAACGAATCCGTTTACTTCCCCATAGAAGGGGATAACAACGGCGTCAACCGCACCCCCTTTGTCTTCACAATCGCCCCCAATTGCCCAGATGAGACCGTGATCAATTTCAATCTGGAAATCATCTCTGATGAAGACGTCTGGGAAAGAAGCTTCAGCCTGAAAGTAAATGCCTCAAACCTGGAATACTTGGGCTTTTTGATAGACGATTCTGATGAAAACTATGATGGCGTGATTGATCCCGGCGAATCCATCAACCTGGTCTTAAACGTACGCAACCATGCAGAGGTGGCTGCCCAAAATATCATGGCAACCCTCAGTTGCGGTGATCCTGATATCGTCATAGCCGATCCCATTATCTTCAAAGACACCATTAATCCAGATGATGTGATGCAGTTTGGCTTTAATATCAATTACATTGGCACCAATACGGAAAACCATTACAAATCCTTCCAATTCAATGTTTCCGCTGAAAACGGAATGCCCGCCAGT
>JAAYQD010000147.1 GCA_012519465.1 Candidatus Cloacimonadota bacterium | reverse complement strand
GCAAGGGGAAGGTATAACCCACAAAGTCTTCATCTATCACACCGTCACCATCGTCGTCCACACCACGTTTTTGTCTACGGGTACTGGCGGTGGCGATTTCGTCCATGGCGTTGTATGTGTCATACAGATCCATGGCGCCGGTATTCGCACTCACCAAGGGGTTATAGGCAGGCAAGAATTCGTAGAGGTCTTTGTCTCCATCAAATCCCACGGTGACGAGTGTATCGACCACAGGCTTGAGGCCGGCATGCCAAGCTGCGGCTCCCTCAGCTACGGTTTCAGAGTTTTCCTGATAGTTGTCGTGCACCCAATAGAGCTTACGTCCGGCACTATCTCTGCGGTATTTCTTGGCTCCAAACCAGAGTGCACCTTGATAGAGGTAATCTATACCGCTACCACCAGGATACTCCAAGGAGGGGTATTGGGGTACGATATCATCTCCAGAACCAAAGAAGCCATAGTTACTTACGCGCAACCAAATGTTACCCACTTTGTGCACTTTGGTAAGGTCCAGCCTCTTGGTTCCGCCACCAGTATTTGGTACAGCACTGGCGGCAAACACAGTGATTGGTATCAAGCCCAGCAAAAGCAGGCATAATACGATTTTGTTAAACTTCATTATTTTACTCCCAAAGACTAATTTAATTGGAAATCAACGGGGATAATAACCATGGTATCCACAGGATGTCCACCGCTTTTTCCGGGTTGAAACTTCACTTTACGCACAGCATCGATGGCTGCCTGATCCAAACCAATAATACTTCTTCTTACATGGATATTACCGATTCTGCCATCTCTATACACTTCTACTTCCAAAACCACGGTTCCCTGCGTATTGGTTCGCTTTGCGGATTCTGGATATACTACTCTCAATTCTCCTATAATGACAGGAGCATCGTCGTAAGCCACGAATTCCACCATCTCGCCGTCACCTTCAAATAAAGATGCCGCGGGGCGTGGGGTTCCGAAATCCATCAAAAACTGTTCATGCTTTGCCAGTAGTTCCAGGTCTGTTTGCCCCTCAGAGAGGTCGTCATCAATCTCAAATTCCACTATTTCAGGCCCTTCAATTGGTGGTTTTATAACAAAGACAAAATCCCCACGATCATATTCAGGTTCTTTGATTTTGCCATAGCGGGGATGCTGAGCATAATTCGAAAAGATTGGCACCGCAGTACTGAGGTAGTAACCAAGTTCTTCTCCGGTGACGTAGCCATCTTTATTGCGGTCTGCAAAACCATAGTCGAAACCTTTTATTAGTACGTTTTTGAAAAGGCCTTGATCTGGAACCTCATCACCAGCATCACCTGCTATTATAAATTGACGAACGGGGAGTCCAGATTCGTCGTCTAACGCTTTAATAAGCTCAGATCCACTGTGAAAGAAACCGCCTGAAAGGAAACTATCAAAAATCATGAGGACATGTTTGGATTTGATGAGCTTTGCATAATCCTTAATCTGATTCATGGAAACGCTGTTTTGACGGAAGTTGCTTTTATCTCTATCATAAAGCTGGGCATCGGTACCAGTAATATAGCTCATCTGTTCATTAATAGTATTCCGTTCCGTAAAGCCATGCCCTGCATAATATAGAATCAGCCCCCGGTTTTCCTTACTGCCATTAACATCTACAAAGTGATTTAGAGTGTGGATAAGCTGTTGCCCGCTGAGGTTTTCCTTTGTCTCGGTGGGTATGCCAAGTCTATTGAACATGGCTTGGATATCTTGAACATCCTGCTTCACACTGTTCAGCCGAGGAAAGTGTAGATAGTCACTGTTGCCTATGATAAGGGCAAAGTAATCCGAATAAAAATAGGTACTCTGTCCATCTGGAATATTCACATAAACATCCGCAGATAGTGTGCAAGCAAAAAGAAACAATATAAACATCGTTATCCATTTCATCTCTTTCATCCTTTCAATAAATTTGTTTTCATCTTATTGAATAATGTCGGTTTCTGTCAAGCACAAAAAAGGGCTCACTGTATAAAAAGCGAGCCCTGAGTAATATTTCTATTTGTAATGTCTATTTTACTACCTTAACCTCCACACGGCGGTTAATGATGCGTTCCTGAAGGTTTGCATTGGTATTGAGGGGTATTGTAAGCCCAAAGCCCTGATGGCTAAGCCTATCAGCCTCAACGCCTTTTTGGATGAGATACTGCACCACCGCTTCGGCACGCCGTTCGGAAAGTCCCTGGTTGTATTCCTTGGTGCCAATATCACAGGTGTGCCCAGAGATTTCCAGCTCAAGCTCGGGGTTATTGTGCATGGTGAGCACAATATCATCCAGGATTCTGAGGGATTCATCTTTCAGAATGGCAGAATCGAAGGCAAATTGGATATTGTTGAAGACAAACACCTTTTCTTTGACGAGGCTCTGGATGGTGAAATTGATCGCCACCGCGTCCTCGCCATCTTTGGGTGCGGGGATTGCCTGTTGATAGAGCATATAGCCTTCGGTATTGATCACCACATTCCAAGGGTCTGCATACGGCAGGGTGATTTGGAAATCGCCAAATTCGTCTGTAGGAGTGACGTCTTTGTAAAACTTTCCATCCACCAAACCGGTGAAGATAATATCCGTATCAACGGGATTGCCATTTTCATCGGTGACCTTGCCCCTAAAAGTGAGCCAGAGAGGCAAAGGCACCACTATTTCCTCTTCCTCTTCTTCCTCTTCCTCCACGGGTATTTCGTCAGCTATAGCGTCATCAATCACATCATCGGTGATGGGCTGGTCAGCATCTGCAATCAAATCCTCTTCATCTGTGACAGGCTGGTCATCAGCATCAGCCACAAGATCATCATCTGTGACAGGTTGGTCAGCATCTGCCACAAGGTCTTCATCATCTGGAATAGGCTGGTCGGCATCTGCTATCAGGTCATCTTCGTCTGTGACGAGTGTGTCATCATCTGCAATCAGGTCGTCATCGTCTATGATAGGTTCATCAGCATCTGCAATCAGGTCACCATCATGAATGACAGGCTTGTCATCAGCAATCAGATCGTCGATAATAGCATCATCAATTGATGGCTCTTTCACCGGGGGAATAGGCTCGTAGGTGCGATCGCCTTCCTCATCCTCTGTAATATAATAGCCGGGGATGGTAAAATCCACATACGCCATCAACACTTTTTCAAAACCGGTGGCAGCTCGATCGGATGATATATACACTTCATTGGTTTTGGGGTTGAGGTTAAAATAGCGGTCATCACGGATGGAATTGATGGGCAATCCCAGGTTTTGGGGTATATGCCAATCTTGCCATGTGGGACCCTTGTGAACGGCTTTGAAGAGGTCAAAACCGCCAAAGCCCGGATGGGTGTCTGAGGCAAAATAGAGGGCAGTTTCCTGATAGCGAACCTTGCGTCCGTCTTGTTCCACCATTTTATCGATACGCACCAATTGGGGGGTTTGTTCCTTGCCGGGGGTGTTGATCACAGAGCCCAGGTTGACGGGTTCCTGCCACACGCCATCCACTTTTTCGGATACCCAGATATCTGTTTCTCCATATCCGCCATCACGGGCAGATGTAAAAAAGATGAGGGAATCGTCATAAATGCTGGGGTGTGTATCGATTTGGGGAGAGTTTAGCCAATCCAGGGGCTCAGGTTTTTGCCACTTTTTGCCATCCCACCGGCTGTAATAGATATCACCATCTATCTTACCTTTCTGATAGTTTCCAAACAGGAATGCGCCATTGCCATCGGCGGCAAAGGAGCCCATGGCTTCGTTTGCATCGGTGGAGAGTTCGCTCACCAATTGCGGTTTGCTGTAGCCGGATTGGAAGATTTCCGCGCGCCAGATGTTTTCTTTGGCAGATGGAGCGGGGCGCAATGAAGTGAAATAGAGATACTTTCCTGCGGGATCAACCACAGCTCCATAATCGGAATTGCGGCTATTGAAGTAGGAGGGCATAGCCCGCATATTTACCTTTTCAAAAGCCTTATCTTGGTTGGTGATGATTTCTATATGGTTTTTTACTTGTGGGCGATATTCCTGATCCCCACTTTCCATATAGCGATCAAACCACTGCAGGGCAGTATCGTTTTCTTCCACGGCGATATGCAGCCTGCCCAGCCAAAAGAAATAGCCGGGCACGCTTCCGCTTGCCGCATTATCCGCCGCCTTAAAGCTTTGGATGGCTCTGGCATAATCGCCCCGATAGTAATACTCCAATCCTTCGGTGGCATAGCGCTCACCCTTGAGCCCGATTTGCAAGGCAACAAGCATGCCAAGGCTGATCAGGAGCAGGATGCTGAGGTATGCTTTTTTCATATCAGCTCCCCTGCCTTAGAACCTTAAGATCATGGAAACGATGTGGTCGTCACTCATGATCTCATGGTTGTTCAGGCGGAAGACATAATCGATCTGAAAGTTTCTAAACCTGATACCCGTTCCTGCGGACAGGCGTCCATCATTGAATCCCAAACGCACGCCCGTCTGGGCATAAGAGAACATCTCTCCCCAGGTGCTGCGTTCTTTTACAGAAATCACATTGAGCTTGGAATCTGCCTCGGGGTCTTTGCCTATGGAGGTCCAATATTCGGCGCCAACGGCTACGTAGGGTGTTTCCTCTTCCCACTTCAGATCTGCCGCCAAGGTGACGCCAATAAGGGGATATACTGCCAGCCCAAAGGATGCCTCCATGGGCACCTTGTCTTCTGCGGTCTTGCTATACAAATCGCGCACCATGAGCCCGGCTTCCAGATACTGGTTGATGTCGTATCTGGCGCCGATATCCACGCCCATGCCCGTTTCGGTTTCATCATCCAAAGTGCTGAGGAAAAACTTTGGGGTGACACCGAAGGAAAGCTTTTTCCAGCGGTTTGCATAGCTGAGGGAGAAGCTGTGTTGGCTGTCATCAAATATGCCGGTGGGTGTGCCGGTATCATCGTATCCTTCGATATCGTTTACACCGGCATTGATCCAATTGAACGCCATGGTTCCAAATCTGAACGGCACGGCGATGGCAGCATATTGATGACTGCGGTCGAGATTCATACTGATATTGTACATCGCACCCACTTCGACGTCCTTAATCTTAGCAAGGCCAGCGGGGTTCCAATATGCAGAGGCCACGTCACGACTGATGGTGCTGCCCGCTTCGCCCATGGCAATTTCCCGGGCTCCTATGCCCAGCCTCAGGTATGAGGCGGTGGAGTTGTTAATCGTTTTTGCCATCAAAGGCGTCATCATGATAATCATGAGAGCGGCGAGCGCAAGGGTTCTGAATGTGTTATTGCGTTTCATCTTTGCCTCCTTATTTCACCGAAATCTTGATGGTGCGTTCGGCTTTGTTTACCCCGTCATTGGCAATGATCCGGGCAAAGTAGGTGCCACGTCCCACCTTCTTGCCGCTGGAATTCATGAGATCCCAGGGGATTTCGATCATATTGGAATTGGTAGCTGGAACCGTGATGGTACGGATTTTCTTGCCACCAAAATCGTAGATGCTCACGCTCACCGTCACGTTGTCGTTACGGGTGAGCATCAGCTTGATATTGGTGGAGCTTGTAGCTGGGTTGGGATAAGCGTGTGTGGCACTGCTGATTTCCAACTCAGAGGTTTGATATTCTATGGCTGTGGTATTGCTATATGGGCCTTCCTTGCCACTGTATACAGCCGTCACACGATATACGTAGGAGACTCTGTTTTCAATGGCATAGTCATCATAATAGTAATCATCTCCCAGCTTGGAATTGACCAGCGAAGAGTTGATCTTGGTCCAGCTGCTTTCGGTGGTCTTGCGGCGATAGATATTAAATCCATCCAAGCCCCGGGTGCTTATATCGCTGTTCCAGAGCAATCTGATATAGCCTCCATAACTGAGGGAACGGACGTTGTATGGCGCAGGAATCACCGTGAAGCTGTGTGTGTCATCCTCACTATCGATCCAGTGCTCCTTGAACGCCTTGGCACGGATGCGCACATCCAGATCCAGCTCGCTGATCACTATGGGGTTTTCTGCATCAAAGAGCTGGGAAGCCGTGGTGGGCTCTTCCGGATCGCTGCCCATTGCCATTGTGTAGTAGATCCGGGCGCCTGCGGTGCTGGTTTCCAAGACGATGTTGATTGCTTCACTGGAGAGGTATTCCTCTGCGCCGGTGTAGGCCTCGCCATTCACCACAAAGACGGGGTCTTCCACCACGCCAGTCACCACATAGTGAGCCGTCATCACATCACTGGGGATCCAATTGGGGGCAAAGCCACGAATCTTTATCTGCCAATCGCTATCCAAGGGGATGGTGATGGGGCCGGTGTATTGAACCGAGGTTTCATCAGGATCATCGCCGTTGATGGTGTAGCGGATGATGCCGTTATCCGGCAGAACTGGGGTAGCGATTGCAATCTGCTGAGCTGCCGTGTAGATACCAGGGGCAGGGCTGAAGGGCTGGTCTGCAAGCTCCACTTTGCCGCTCAACGTGTAGGTGGCGCTGTAGATGGGGCTGGCATCCCAATCGCTGAGATAAGCGCGGGCTTTGATCTGCATCACTGTATTGAGCGGAACCCCAATCTGTCCATCATAGATGGTGGAGCTTTCATCCGGATCGCTGCCGTCCAGGGTATAGCGGACTGTGGCAGCGGCGGGAATCGGCTCATCGATGGTGACCATGGTGGCTTCTGTATAAACCACAGAGGGATCGGGGCTGAAGACGGGTTCTGGAATCTGTACCCTTCCGGTCATCACATAATGAGCGGTATAGACGGGGCTGGGATCCCAGTATTGGTCTCCGTATGCACGTACCTTCACCGTGATTTCACGATCCAAATCCAAGTGGATGGGCGTGGTGTAAGGAGTGCTGCCTGAAGTGGGATCGCTGCCGTCGATGGTGTAATAGATATCAGCATCGATGGGCAGGGTATTTGTGGAAATCACCAGTCTCTGGGCAGTGGTATAGGTTCCAGCGGGAGGGGTGAAGACCACTCCGTTGATGCTGGCGGCGCCGTTTACCACGTAGATTCCTTCATAAACCGGACTGGGAGCCCAATCTGTGGCATAAGCTCTCACCTTGATGCGGGTGGTGGTGTATGCCGGTGCGGGGATCTCTCCGCTGTAAACCGGCGATGTGGGTGTGGGATCGCTGCCATCAAGTGTGTAGCGAATCTGTGCAGTGGCAGGCGTCACATAGGGTATCACCGCCACACTCTGAGGATTGACATACGTGCCGGGTATCGGGTCGAATACTGGTGCGGCAATGCTTACCTGACCTGTGATGGTGTATGTGGCAGAGTGGGTCTGGCTGGCAGTCCAATCTGTCTTGAATGCTTTGGTCTTGATGGTGGTAGTGCCGCTTTCCAGAGGCAGGGTGATGGGACTGGTATAGATGGGTGAGGTTTGTGTGGGCTCGCTGCCATCCAGGGTATAACGCACCGTGGCATCAGAGGGATTGACGCTGTTGATAGTGATCTGCTGTGCCGTCTGGTAGGTGCCAGCGGGTGGCAGGAATACTGGCGTCATATACACAACCGTTCCCGTGATATTATAGGTGGCAGATGCCACTGCGCTGGGCACCCAACCTTCCTTGTAAGCTCTCACCTTGATTTGGGTGATGCCGCTATCCAAAGGCAGGGGAATGGGACCCTGGTAGAGCAGGGAGGCATCCGTGGGATCGCTGCCGTCTGTGGTGTAATAGTAGCTCACACCAGCGGGTACTGTGGGAGCGTTGAGGGTCACGTTTTGAGCCGTCTGGTATGTTCCAGCAGGTGGCGTGAATACCACTGCGGGCAATTGAATGGTTCCCGTCACATTATACACAGCCTCATAGACGGGGCTGTCTACCCATCCAGTCAGGAAGGCACGAGCTTTCACCGTTGTGATGGCATTGAGCCCCGCGATGATCGTCTGGCCTGTATATTCCGGAGAGTCAATTGTGGGATCATCACCATTCACGGTATAGCGGATGGTGGCGCCAACAGGTATGGTGGCGGTGGCTATGGTCACGATTTGAGGCTGGGTGTAAGTACCTGCCACAGGGTTAAAGACCTGACCGGGGATCACAACCTGGCCTGTGATATTATAGGTTTGGCTGCCAACGCTACTGAACATCCAGCCATTCTTGTAAGCAACCGCCCTGATGGTGACGCTGCTATTGAGCGGCACTTGGATTGCCTGGGTATATTGGGTGGAAGCATCCGTGGGGGTATCGCCATTGAGGGTATAGAAGATGGCTGCTCCAGGAGTGGGCGTGGTGAGCACCACGTTCTGGGCTGTGGTGTAAGCGCCGCCTTCAGGGCTGAAGACTACATCTTCCACTGTTCCGGTTACTGAATAAGTGGCAACCGCCATCTGGCTGTCATCCCATTCATCCTTATAGGCGATGGCCTTGATGGTCACTGCAGTATGGTTGGGAATGTGGATGACAGAGGTGAAGACAGGGGATGAGGGTGTGGGAGTGCTGCCATCTGTGGTATAGCGGATGGTGGCATCAGCGGTGCTGGTGCTGATGGTCACATCTATCGGTGCCACATAGTTTCCAGGCAGAGGATTGAAGACGGGGGTGGCAACCACGGGCACATAGGTGCCGATGGCATAGGTGCCAATCGCTATCGGAGAATCCTCATAGCCAGCTTTGTAGGCGTATGCTTTGATGGTTTGGTTGATATTCACCACGATGGAGCCGGTGTAGTTCTCTCCGTTGGTGGGGCTGGGATCGCTGCCGTCTGTGGTATAGCGAATAAGTGCGCCCACAGTGGCAGAGCTCAAGACCACGTGTTGGGTGGTGGGATATGAGCCAGCGGGAGGATTGAACACGGGGGCTGCTGCGGCGAAGGTGTATTCTCCGCTGATATGGCCAGAGACCCATCCATCTTTCACTGCCACGGCTCTGATGGTGAGGGCTTCATTCACAGGGATGGGAGCGCTGTATAGGGTTCCATTGCTGGGTGAAGTCTCGGTTCCATCTATGGTGTAGTAGATGGCGGCATCCGAAGGAATGGCAGAGCCAATTCCCACGTTGATGGGATTGCCATAGGTGCCGGGAGCAGGGATGAAGTTGGGCGATGTAAAGGCGGTGGTTCCCGTCACGTTATACACTCCACTGGTGATGTTGGAAGGAATCCAGCCGCTACGGAAGGCGCGCGCTTTCACTGTCATCTGGCTGTTTTGAGGGATAATGATGGCGCTGGTGTAGAGCGTGGAGCCTTGTGTGGGCTCGCTGCCATCCAGGGTGTAATAGATGGATGCACCGGGGGTGGTGGTATTCAGCACCAAGATCTGAGAGGTGGTATAGGTTCCACTGGGGATGCTGAACGTCACGTCTGATACCTTACCGGTGATGATATAGTTTGCAGTTACCACCGCGCTGGCATTCCAATTATCCAGATAAGCAATGGCTTTGAACAGAGTCACACTGTCTTCAGGAAGCGTGATGGGGCTCAGATATACATTGCCATGCTCAGGGGTGGGATTCGTTCCATCCGTGGTATAGCGGATGAGAGCGGCAGGAGTGGTGGAACTGATGCTTACATCAATGGAGTTTTGATAGGTGCCGGCAGCAGGAGTGAAGACGGGCAATGCCACGCCAAACTGGTAGGCGGCGCTGGCGATGCTGGATGCTCCCCAGCCTTCCTTGAAGGCGATGGCTTTCAAGGTGCTGTTTTCACCGATATGGATGGGAGCACCGGTATAGACAGTGCCGTTTGTGGCGCTGGGATTGCTGCCATCAAGGGTGTAGCGAATGGTGGCATCAGCAGGGTTGGGCAGGGCAATACTTACTTCAACTGGTGCGGGGTAGGTGCCACCGGCAGGGGTGAACACCATGGCAGGCCAGCTTACCTGACCGGTTACGTTATAAGTCTGGCTGCCAACAGCGCTGGGAGCCCAGCCGCTCTTGTAGGCACGGGCGGTGATGGTCACGCTGCTATTGAGCGGAACCGTGATAGCCGTGGTATAGAGAGGTGAGCTGTTGGTGGGCTCTGTGCCATCCAGGGTATAGCGGAAGTAAGCACCATCTGTGAGGGAGGTGAGCACCACCTGCTGGGCACTCTGATAGTTACCACCGGCAGGGGTGAAGATCACTTCACTTACCGTTCCGGTCACGTTGTAGGTGCCTACAGCTATCTGGCTGGCATCCCACTCTTCCTTGAAAGCGATGGCCTTGATGGTCATCATGCTGTGTTCAG
>JAAYQD010000146.1 GCA_012519465.1 Candidatus Cloacimonadota bacterium | reverse complement strand
ATCAGCGGTCGGGTTATTTTTGTATCAGGCAAAATTGCGCTTAGATGTAACGCTTTACCTTTTCCATAATCTTATCTGGTTTCACCAATCCAACCAGTTGTTCCACCACTTCGCCTTTGTTAAAGAGCATCAGCGTGGGGATGGACATGATAGAGTAACGGGATGCAATATCCTGACTTTGGTCGATATTGCATTTCACAACCTTCAATTTGCCTTCGGTTTCGGCGGCGATTTTGGCAACGCTGGGCGAGAGGGCTTTGCAAGGCCCACACCAAGGCGCCCAAAAATCCACCAAAACGGGAATCTCGGATTGCAGTACCTGGGCTTCGAAATCAGCGCTTGTCACGTCTTGCATGGTATTTACTCTACTATTGCCAGAATGTCGCTTTTGGAAAGGATGAGCAGCTTTTCGCCTTCCACTTCCACTTCCGTGCCAGAGTATTTGCCATAAAGAACCACGTCTCCCACTTTGATGGTTTCAATGAGGTCCTCATCGGTGCCCACGGCGATCACTTCCGCCATTTGCGGCTTTTCTTTGGCAGTATCAGGGATGATTATCCCACCTATTGTTTTCTCTTCCTGAGTGGCTTGAATCTTCACCACCACTCTGTCTTCGATAGGTCTCAGTTTCATTTGTACCTCCATTTCAGATATTTATTTTGTCTTTTAATAGTATAAACCAAATACGGTTATTAGCAAACCAAAATTCTGAGTGCTAAAAAAGTGTCAATGGCTTTCTTGGTTTGTGGTGCGCCACCAGATATGTGGCTACTTTTAAACGTGAAAGAGACTGGTAGCCTCCTATATTGAAAGATATTAAAGTAGAGGCCGCTACTTTCGCTTTTTTTTCTTTATGCGTGATATGCCCCGTTTAAAAGAGTTATTTGCTTTGTTCTTTGCTATCTTCCTCCCAAGCTCATTGACCTCATCAACAAAATCAATTTGATGTGTCGAAGGGATTTGATACGAGAATATCGTTAATCCGTCAGTATGAGTCAGAGCAAAATCACCAAGCCTGATAATATCCATTCCAATTAACAGATCGTAAGGGATGCCGGAGCTTTCTGTAACCAATACATCCCGCACTCGGACACGGCTGGGCAGATAAATATCAACAACATATTTATTGCACTCAAATGAGCCATTCACACCAGTCACCATGGTCCTGCCTGTGGGAACCAAGCCTAATTCATGTGCAAGCTTTTTTGAGATCACAGAACTGGTGGCGCCTGTATCCCATAATGCTGATTTATCGGAAACTGGTTTCACGTTATTTACATTCACGAGCTCTGAGGAACCTACGCCCACATCACATACCAAAACGGAAGCCAAGCCACTAAATCTAATAGAAAAGGCTTGGGGTAAGATAGGTTGCGGCATTTATGCAACGCTCCAATTATACAAGACAACGTTGTAATAGTCCTTGTTATCTGTACAAAGTTCAATGAAGAACGATCCGGGCTCATGCTCTTTTACTGCTTCAGCAAGTGCTTCGGATATGGAGTTATAGAAGCCTAAGACAGATTGACCTATTATCACAACATATTTCCCAAGATATTCTTTAACGAACTCTGGCAAATGTTCTTGGAAGAACTTGTATTCTGTTTCCAAATCGTATGTTGCTTTCATGATTGACTCCTTTTCTAAAATACAGTTTATTCGAACGTTAATAATAAGTCAAGACATTTATTCAGCTTAGGATGCCACGGGGTTGGTGGCAATTATTATAAACCCTCACAATAAACCCTCACTGAAAACTGCAAATCCACTCTCCAAATCTACAAATCGCACAAATCCGCTGCATGCAAGGCAGAAGCTCAAAAGCTTATTGCAGGGTTACTTCATTAACAATACTTTACGCACCAGGTGAGTATTTCCAGAAGATAATTTGATCATGTATATGCCGGAAGATACTTTGCGTCCATTTCTATCTTTGCCATCCCAACCGTAGCTATGCTTACCGCTACGGAGAGGCCCTGAAGATATATCCCTGATTTTTTGACCCCTGGCATTGTAAATAGTTATCGCCAGATCTGCTGGTGTTTTCAAACTAAAAGAAATTTTAGTGGCATCAACAAATGGATTGGGGTAGCAAATCAGGTCTCCCATGAGGTTTGCAGAGGGAAGCACTGGATCAGAATTTGAAACCGGGCTGCAGTAGTAAATTAACAGGCTGGTGTAATCTGCAACATATAACATATCCCCATCTGCTATCAGGTCTCTGGGACAATCAAAAACTGTCTGGGAATCAACAAGCACAGGATTGCAGGGATCAGAAACATCATAAGCGTTGATTTTGTTTCGATATGCCACACTACATATTCCATTTCGCACTGTGATTTTTTCATT
>JAAYQD010000145.1 GCA_012519465.1 Candidatus Cloacimonadota bacterium | reverse complement strand
CCAATTTGATGAGTCACAACAAGATCTCGCTCGACGACTACTATGCTTTAAGGGATGACTACATTGAAAGGAACCTGTTTTTGTACATTTTTGAAATCAGCGCACCCAGAGGCTTTGGTGAGGTATGGGCACATGGACATCTCAAAGGACTGGTCCCAGCCTTGCAAAAACCATCGAAGGAAATAGATCCCAACTATTCTGGACAATATGATTTTGTGATGGATAAAAAAATTAGAATCGAAGTGAAGGCATCCAGGGCAGTAGATTTTGAAAGCAATGAACCCCTATATGTAAAAGCACTTTCCTCAGATTCACCCAAGCGTTTTAATATGAATTTCCAACAGCTAAAGACCTACTGTTGTGATGTATTTATATGGGTGGCGGTATGGAGAAATGAGATAAAATACTGGGTGCTATCCTCACATGAGGTAGAAAACGACGCAAACTATTCACCTGGCCAGCATCGAGGAAATGAAGGCGAAGGGCAGCTCCATCTTAACGAAAGGAATATTTCTCAATATGATAAATATCGGGTTGCCTCTGATCAATTAAAGTCAGCAATCCGTAAAGCATATAAACGACAAATGACACAAACTGCGAAATGATCAACAGGCTGGCTTACATAACAGATTATTGGGATAAGATTATGGTTTTTGCACTTTTGCACGTTTACAGCAAATTCAGCTGCTTTGATGGATGCTGCAAAGCTGTTGATCACATCAATTCCATGAACTGCATCCGAAAGGGAATAGATTTCTATAGCTCAGAGGCAAAACGCCCTGCCATCAATAGGTGCGTGGTGTCAAATGCTGAATCTTTTTGTATCGTCATACTATACAGATGATTGTAGATAGTTATGTGAGCGTAATTCTTTGATTTCTGCCGCGTTTCCCTATGTAGTATAGAGGGGAATATTTGTGGAGACTGTGGATACTCTGCCGTCTCTGCCATAGATGATAATAGATTAAGGTTTCCCAGATTTTGGGATGGCAAAAATAAATCTTGACAAATACAGCGGATAGGTGCTTTTTGTAAAGTATCTAAAAATACAGTATCCTGCCTTTATAATGCTTTGTCTTACAAGGTGATGACTGTTATAGGTATTATGGGGTTGGGATTGGGAGTATGATTATGAAAGCTGCACATCTTGATGTGGGCAATGTGACCGATATTGGTTTAAACCCTGCCCTGGAACATAATGAAGACTATTATGGCAGATTTGATGGGGAATATGGCACCCTTCTCATCGTTTGTGATGGAATGGGCGGAGGTCCTGGAGGCGAGATAGCCTCCCGCATCGCCGTGGATGCCATCCAGTCCTATATTGCGCGTTATCATATTCCCACCGAAGAGAATATGATTATTGCTCAGAGCTTTGAGCATGCACAAAAGAAAATCATGGAAAAGGTGAATGAGGATCCCTCATTATCGGGAATGGGCAGCACCGTGGTGCTTCTTTTGATCCGTGAACACCAGTTTTGGTATGCTCATTTGGGAGACAGCCGCCTTTATCTGAGGCGTGATGATTCTCTCACGCGCCTCACGCGGGATCATAGCGAAGTGCAAAATTTGGTGGATTTGGGCATTATCAAACCCGAAGATGCAGCCCACCACCCGCGCCGCAATATAGTGAGCAAAGCTTTGGGACATGATATTGGGGATCCAGAGATTTCCGGGCCACACAAGCTGTATCAGGATGATATCTTCATGCTGTGCAGCGATGGGGTGTCGGATTATATAGCGGATGACGAGATTTTGGATTACCTTACGGAAAGCCCACAAGTGGCGGCACACAACCTGGTGGATGAAGCCAAGCTGCGCGGAGGGATGGATAACCTTACCATCCAGATAGTGCACGTGTTGCATGGCTCTGGAAAGGCAATGCCTGAACCCGAAATAGAGGTGACAAACCGTCCGCCCCTGAATATTAAAAAGTATGTGGTGCCTTTATTGATCGTAATATTGGGCATCTATATTCTGGTGCAAATCCCCCGTGCCTGCAGCAAGATGATCAAAAAAGATAAGACAAGCGTTTCCAAAAAGGGTGATGCCAAAACCGGTGATGAAGCAGATATCCAGCCGGATACCTCTTTGGATAATGCCCTCAATAAGAGGCTGAAGGCGGGACCGCCTGATTCTCAATTGCAAACCTTCCTCACTGATTTTTGTGCTGCCAATCCGAGCAAAAAACTGCCCAAAACCCTGTATTCTTTCCCCATAGAAAAAGATGGTGCCAGCGTGTATGTAACACCCGGGCAAAGCATCTACCTGGCTTTTAATCATTTGGCAAATACGGAAAAGGTGAATAGAGAATATCTGGAATACATTGTTATGATAGCAGCGGCGGTGGGTGAGCTAAAATCCGGAACTGTTCAGCCACAAAGCGTGGAGGAATTCTTTGGGGGCACAACCACGGCTTTGGACGCCAAAACCATTGCCAAAGCAAGAGAATTGTATCTGAATAAGGACAAAAACAAAGGTTATGATTTTAAACGGATTGGAGACAAGCTAAACTCCCAGCTCCGTATAACCTCACTAAGCATACACTATAAATAAAGACCCATGAAACCAAGCCTTAAAATCAGTATTTTTACCTGTGCAATACTTATCCTTGGTATTGCTCTTTTGGGTGCGACGGTGCAAGGCATAAAAACCGAGGATAAGGATAGTGGCACAAAGCGTCTCAACGTCTCCCACAAGAAAAATACCTCCAGCAATGTTCGTTCTTCTGCAGAT
>JAAYQD010000144.1 GCA_012519465.1 Candidatus Cloacimonadota bacterium | reverse complement strand
TCGCCACCACCAGCCCCTGGGTCAGCATCCTGGAAGGTGAAGAGCAAATCCCCAATATCCCCGCCGATGGCAATATCACCGTTAGCAATGCCTTCAGCATCCAGATCAGCCCCAGAGTGCCAGACCAAGCCTCCATCCCCTTCGAAATTACCATTACCGATGGCGAGCACACCTGGAGTTCCACACGCTCCATCATCACCTTTGCAGCAGACCTCAATATCGGCGATGTAAGAGTTACGGACAGCAATGACAACGGCTTCTTCGAGCCCGGAGAAACAGTCACCATCCAAATGAAGCTGAGTAATGACGGACACCTTCCCGTCCAAGGAGGCTCCCTCTACGTGGTCTCAAACCATCCCGGAGCCACCATCGCCACGAGTGAGATTGATTTGCCCTCCATCAACATTGGATCCCATATATATGTAACCGTGATCGCCTTCCTGGATGATAGTTTGGAAACTGGAGACGTGATCACCCTCGGCATTGCCATCAATGCAGATTCACAGCTGATAAACCACTCCATCACCATCCCCATTGGCTTTATTGGAGACGGCTTTGAAACCGGAAACTTCAACAGCCATCCTTGGATGAATAATAGCCCTGCTCCCTGGACAATACAATCCGCCACAGTTCACAGCGGAAACTTTGCCGCCAAGGCTGGCGCCATTGGAAACAGTTCCAGCACCGAGCTTTCCATCACCTTGGAAAATGAAAGTGCCGGCACCATCAGCTTCTGGCGCAAGGTATCCAGTGAAGCAGGCTATGATAAGCTCAAGTTTTTGGTAAATGACAACGAGCTTGCCACCTGGAGCGGAAACATGGATTGGGCGCAGGAAGAATTCCCCGTGCCTCCCGGTATCGTCACCTTCAAATGGATCTACCAAAAAGACTATTCTGTGAGCAGCGGCAGTGACACTGCCTGGATTGATGACATCATCTTCCCCATCAGCAGCAACACAGATGCAGCCATTCTTTACACCCCCATCACCGAGGTTAATTTTGAAAACGTTAGCGCTGGCAATACCTATTCCCAAGATCTGATTGTAAGCAATCTGGGGAATTCAAACATGAGCGGCATGGTTTCCATCCCTCAGGAATTCAGCGTCCTCCTCAGTAACGAACAAGTCTCAAACGACTACGTATACTCTCTGGAAGCTGGTGAAAACGCTATCTTTAGCATTGTCTACCAAGCTCCCTCACCCGTGGTGAATATCGATTCCGTGATTCTGATCTCTTCCAATGATGCCAGCAACCCTGCCATCATGCTCCCCATCAGAGTAAATGTGGTATCCAACGATAACACGGGAATCCCTGCCGTCACAAAGCTGGAAGGCAACTTCCCCAACCCCTTCAACCCCACCACCACCATCCGCTTTGCCACCCATAAGCCCGGAAGCGTGCGCCTCAGCATCTTCAACATCAAGGGGCAATTGGTAAGGAAACTGGTGGATAAAGACCTCCCTGCCGGCAACCACGCTATCATCTGGGATGGAAAAGATCAATACAACCGCAGTGTCTCCAGCGGAATCTATCTCTACCGCATGGAAGCACCCGGCTATACCCAATCCCTCAAAATGATGTTAATGAAATAAACAAAACATGGCTCTGGGCGGCGTATCCTGATGCGTCGCCCCAGCCCTTTATTATGAAACTGATTATGCGAACTTACCTATTAGCTCAGCTCACCCCGTTCTCACAATCAGTTTTATAATATAATTAATATGAATTCATGGAGGATTCAATGAAACGTATAGTACTACTCCTCACGCTGCTACTTGCCCTTGGCATGCTGACAGCCGAACAAATAAACGTGGGTAGCTATCAAAATGATATCCGGCTCATCCAGGATAATCCAAACAATATGGTGATGGAGCTCACGCTGGGTCATTTTGAGAGGCAAACCGTTCAGATAGACGGCGATACCTGGTATTATCCCACCATCAAGAATGGCGGCATCACGCTGGAAAGCGGATTGCCTCAGCTGCCAGTGATGGCAGGCAGTGTGATCATCCCCAATACTGCCATGATACAGCTGGAGACCATCCACAGCGAATACGTGGAGATGGTGATGCCCATCGCCCCTTCCAAGGGCAATCTCACCCGTGATATCAATCCGGAGACGGTTCCCTTCCAGTTTGACGCTCTCTACAGCTCAGACCAAAGCTGGCCCTCAGCCAATACAGAACTCAGCGAACCCTTTATCATCAGGGATTTCCGTGGCATCACAGTACGTTTTATCCCCTTCAGCTATTTCCCTGCCACCCAAACCCTGAGGATATACACCAAGATACAGGTGGCGCTCAATAATGTGGGGACAGACCTCACCAATTCCCTTCCTTTCACCAAAACTGCATACAGCGCTGAATTTGCAGGTATCTATGAAAACCTCTTCCTCAATTTTGGTGCTGCCAAATACCCCTCCCTTGCAGAAGAAGGCAGAATCCTGGTGATCAAACACAATATGTTTGATGATTCCATCATCCCCTGGGTGGAGTGGAAACGACAAAACGGCTACCGCGTGGACGTGGTGGACGTCACCGTGGCAGGACCCACAGCCGCCAATATCAAAACCTATATCCAAAACCAATACGACCTGGACGATGGCCTCATGTTTGTGCAGATCATGGGAGACGCTCCCCAAGTGCCCACCCTCTCCTCCGGAGGCGGTGGCTCAGACCCCTCCTATGCACTTCTGGCTGGAAACGATAACT
>JAAYQD010000143.1 GCA_012519465.1 Candidatus Cloacimonadota bacterium | reverse complement strand
TCAACCTCTTGCACCAAGCGGGCGGAGAGATTATGGATGCCAATGATAATCCCACGCTCAACAGCCCTGCCGGAGTGGAGGCACTCACCTTTGTTACAGACCTTTTGAACAAAGAAAAGACCGTGTATTCCGTGAAAGAATATGACGGGCAAAACGACTTTTTGGCTCAGATCGTAGCAATGTATGAGGTCTCCAGCGTATCCATCGTGCATATGCGCCAACAGCCCATCAATTTCAATATCGGCTATGCGCCCCTGCCCACATACCGCACTGCGGAGAGCGCCATCAGCGGTGCCAATATCGTGATCTTTAGAAGCGGGGATGAACGCCGCGAAAAGGCTGCCTGGGAATTTATCAAGTGGTTTACGGATACCCCTCAAACCGCGAGGTGGAGCGTGGATACATTTTATATGCCGCTGCGCAAAAGCGCCATGCAGACCGATACTGTGAAAGAATTTCTGGCAGAATTTCCTCAGTTTCAGGGTATCTTTGACCAGTTGGAAGATGCCGTTTTTGAGCCGCAAAACCCTGCGTGGTTCAACGCCCGGATGGAGCTGAAAGGATATTTGGAAAAGGCATTTACCCAGGTTTTGACGCCCAAGGAAGCCTTGGACGGTGCGGCACAGACCCTTGCCAAGCTGGTGGCGGAAGAGAAGGGTAAACAAAAATAACCGCATGTGGCACAACAGAATATCCATGGCTAACTAATGGAACGCTTTAATAAGACTCTCAAAAAGCTAAGATTTCAGCTAAATGCTGCCATCATCGGGCGGGCTGTGATCTCTGCCTTGATCGTGTTTCTCTTGGCGCTGCATGTATATTTCATTGCCTGGCTGGGCTTTGGGGCTCACAATAGGGTGATGCCATACGTGAATATTACCCTGCGGACGGGCACTGTTCTGATAGCTTTTTACCTGTTATTGAGCGCCAATAATGCGCTTTTGAGCAGGCTGCAAGTGGCGCGGTGGATGGATCTGAAAATAGATCATGAAGATGACTTGTATCAAAATCTGATTGAGCTGAAAGAGCAGGGTGAGGACGAGGCTATTTTGGAGGTGTTGGCTATCCAGGCGCAAAAGCGGGTGCAAGAGAGCAACTACAAGCCACCACGCTGGTTCAAGGCAGCCCAGACCTTTACCATCCTCTTCTTTTTGGCTGGTTTGGGGGTCATGTGGGGACTAACCTCCCAGAATTTTGTCTTGGCATTGCGCCAGTTTTATAGCAACACTCCCCAGAGCATAGATTACAAAAAAACCATAGATGTCAGCCCCGGCAGCGTTACCATCGGTAAAGGTGAGGAGCTGGTGATCAGCGTCTTGGATGCGGATCCCCGCCTCACCCACCGTCTCTTTTTCCGCTATGGCACGGCGTGGAGGGAGCTGGGAATGGGTGACAACCGCTATCGCTTTGCCTCGCTGGAAGATGACATCGAATATTATGTGGCAAACGAGGTGGCAAAATCCGATACTTTCCGCGTGAAATGTCTGGATGAACCCTATGTGCGCCGTTGGGAAGTGCGCTATCAATATCCGCCCCATACAGGGCTGCCGGCACGCACGGATACGCTTTCCTTGGGCAATATCGAGGCTTATCGCCATACAGTGGTGAATCTGAATATCCACACCAATATCCCTGTGAAGACCGCCCAGATGCGCTTTGCCGATGGTAAGACGCTGGATTTGCAAGGGGATGGCAACAGCTTTAGTCTGCATA
>JAAYQD010000005.1 GCA_012519465.1 Candidatus Cloacimonadota bacterium | reverse complement strand
TAATTACCGAGACTCATCTCCCGAGCGACGAAACTATCTGGGTCATTTCAAATCAATATCATTCTTGCAGGTTAAGTCTCGGAGAGACGGTAGTTTAGGTCAAACACGAGTTATCGAAACCCAATGAGTCTCGGAGAGACGACTGCGGACACGACTGCGGACACGACTGCGGACACACAGACTGCGGACACGACTGCGGACACCCAGACTGCGGACACGACTGCGGACACACAGACTGCAGACACCCAGATTGCGGAACTTATTGCGGAACCGAATGGCGAGCGCAGCGAGCTCTCAACTCTCAACTCTCAACTCTCAACTGCGCCGCAGGCGCCTCAACTTTCAACTCTCAACTCTCAACTCTCAACTCTCCACTTGGCGCAGCCCGCCTTGGGCGAAAAGCAGGAGGTAATAGCCATCCGTCGTGCCCAGCTTTGTAGCGAGCTGCACGATCTGCGCACGCGGGAGGGGATCAGCCTTTCCCAGGCTATAACGGCTTATTTGGAGCTTTATAATACGGGTGTGCACCACAGCCTAATCTATGCCACTTTGGGGCGGCTCAGCGCCAGCACGCTGCGGCGCTGGTACAACGCTTGGCTGGATGGGGAGCGGGATTGGCGTGCGCTGGTGCCCCAGTGGCGCAGCGGGAATGTGGGTCACGAGGTGCCCCAGGATGATTTTAATTGGTTGATCGGGGTTTTGCACAGCGATGGCAAGCCTCCTGTGGCGGCAGCGCTGCGGATGTGGCATCTGAAGCTGCGCACCGAGGGACGGGAGGCTCCTGTATCCGACCGCACCATGCAGCGGGCGATCAAGGTTTTTGCGCAGCGTCATGCGGGGCGCTGGGCGTATATGCGGCGGGGGGCGAAGTATTTCAGGGAGCACTATCTGCCCTCTGTGTTGCAGGATGGCAGCCGGGTGCCGGTGGGCGATTTGTGGTATAGTGACGGCTGTTTGCTCAATTTTGAGGTGATCAATCCTTATACCGGCAATGCCAGCCGCCCCATGTTTGTGCCTTTTATGGATTACGCTTCGGGGATGATCGTGGGTTTTGATCTGGATTTTAGCGAAAACCGGCGGGTAATCGCCAGCGCCTATCGCAATGCCATCTGCCTGTGGGGCTTTGTTCCCCTGTATATCAAGTGGGATAACGGCAGGGCGTTTCGCAGCCTGCAGGGCAAAAAGCTCAACCGTGCGCAATTGGCAGAGCTGAGACAGTTGGAACAGGACGAGATAGCGGAGATCAGCGGCAATATCTATGCCACGGGGGTGTTGGAGATATTGAATTCCCTGCCTTACAACCCCACCGGCAAGGCAAAGATAGAACGGTTTTTTGGCACGCTTGACGGCGGATTGGAGCGCTTTTTGCCGGGATACCGGGGCGCAAGCATCGAGGATAAACCGGCACACCTGGGGCGCAACGAAAAACACTTGCAGCAGCTGGATCAGAAGCTGCGGGGCAATATCACGCTCACTTTGCACGAAGCCAAGCAGGTCCTCAATTGGTGGATACTGGATATCTATGCCCACATGCAACACCCCGAGATCAAAGGCAAGACGCGGCTGCAGGTGTGGCAGGAAGGGCTGAAAAGCATAGATGATAGCAGGCGCCGCAACCCCGAAGAGCTGTGGCAATTGATGCTGTGCCAGGAGGTGAAAAAGCTGGACCGCAGCGGGGTGAAGGTGCGTGGTTTGTGGTATTATGACGAAGCGCTGTTTGATTATGTGGGGCAGCGGGTGTATGTGCGCTATGACCAGATGGATGATCGCTATGTATTTGTGTATGATAGCCTCAAACAGCCCATCTGCCGGGCGCTGGTGCGCGATGTGCACGATCCCCTGGTCACGGTGCGGGGCAGCGAGGAAGAAAAGCTGCGCTTTACCCACGAGATGAAGCGCAAAAACCGGCTGGAAAAGCGGATGCGCAAGGATGCGGATGCCCTGGCAGAGATGACCCGCGATGGCGGCATGTTTATGATGGAGGCCATTGGCAAGCTGCGCGAGATGAAGGGAGGGGCGCCGCTGGAGCTCACCAATTTGGATAGCTCCCTGCCCCATCTGCCCCAGGAGCCTGTGGAAGGCGAACCCATACAGGAAGAGGAACCAGACGAAAACGAGGTGGTGATCCCGCGGGAATTTTTGGACGCAATCGGGGTCTCACAATGAATATATCAAAAGAGGTAACAGGATGAAATCACACATTTTAGTTCAAACCAAAAACGTCACCCGAGGCATGGAGTGCATGCAGTATCTGCAGGGGCGGCCGCTGGATCATCAGGTGGGAATGGCGATGATCTATGGGCGTCCCGGCTTGGGGAAGACCCAATTTAGCATGCGTTATGCCATCCAACACCGCAGCGTGTATCTCAGTGCGCTGAAGGCAGCCACCCCAAAAAGCTTCACTGTGGAGCTGTTGCGGGCTATCCGGGCATTGTACGAGCCGGAAAACACCACCCGCATCACGGGCAATAAAGCCCGGCTCTTTGGCGAAATCCTGGATACATTAAACCGCAATACCACCAAAGACCATCTGCCCGTCCTGCTCATCGATGAGGTGGATAATATCATCCACTATCAGCATGAAGGCATCATCGGGATGCTGCGGGACATTGCCGATAACACGGTATCCAGCGTGGTTTTGGTGGGCATGCAGGACCTGCGGGACAAGGTGGCAAAACTAAACACCCACTATTACAACCGTTTCATATATTTTGCAGAGTTCAAGGCTTTGGACAATCAGGATGCCATCCTGATGTGCAAACAGCTATCAGACGTGGAAATAGCGGAAGATTTGGCACGCTATTCAAACGATCGCCGCCGCGCCGGCGGAGACGCCCGCAAGCTCATCAAAGCCATCCGGCTCTACGAGGATATCGCAGCCCAATTGAATATCCAAACTATTGATCTCAAACAATATCTAAAAATAATAGGAGAATAACATGGTATCTGATTTTATTCGCGTCAAAGGCAGCGGACCCTTCACTGTGGAAGAGTTTTGCGCCCTCACCGGTCTGGCCCCATCCCGTGCCCGCAGCGTGCTTGCAAAAGCCCAGGCTGGCGGCCTGGTGGCGGCCCTGGGAGCCGTCTGGCTGGCATATCCCCTCCCCCCTCCCAAAGCCGATAATGTGTGGATGGATTGGACTTTTTGCCCCCATAAGGTAAAACAAATCTACCGCCTCTGCACCCGTCCCGTCCCCTCCCACCGGCTGTTGTCCCAGGTGGATTTTAGCCAAACGGCGCTGTGCCGATATCTGGTTGCTATGGAATCCGCCGGCATCCTCCAGGTGAAGCGCCAGGGCAGAAAGAAACACTATCGCCAGGGAAAGATGAGACCCCTGGGCACCTACCGCCAGGAGCTGGCTCAAAGGCGGGCAGGAGGTATGGCATGACTATAGCTGTGCTACTGTTGGTCTTATATTGCATCGTGCTCAGCCTGCTCTTTGTGCTTGCGTTTCACCGCGCATCCTGCAGCAGGATGGATAGGATTATGGCACAGGAAGAGCTGCGCCGCATCAAAGCCGAGCTCAAAACCCTGCATAACTGGCTGAACGATCGGGATGATACGGGAGGTAGCGATGCCCAAAGCTGAATTTGACAGACAACAAAAATACCTCTGGAGCCTGGTGCGCCAGGCGGGATGGGATAAGGCGGTGAAGGGCAAAAAGTATTGCCGCTTTAGCGCATACCTCCTCAAGACATTCAAGGTGACCCATGCCAACGCCCTCTCCCCAGTGGAAATGAGGCAGGCAATAGCCACCCTCAAGCCTTATGCCGCCAAAGAAGCCCACAATCGCAAAAAAAAGCTGAATGCCTGCATCATGGCACACGTTGCCCGTCATGGGTTCACCCTGGATTGGCTGCATGAAAACATGGTGCACTGGGGCTATGGAGACAGCGTGCGCGCCCTCAGCTACAAACAAACCACGGAGCTTTACGCACTGGTGCGTAAAACCCTGATATAAAACCGCCAAGGAGGAAAACATGGCAAAACAAAAGACACAAATCGCAACCCCCAAATCCGACGCCCCAGCCCTCAAAAACTGGGAGGAAGTGAATCTCAAACTAAAGCGTTTGGGAGCGTTAACCCTGCAAAAACGAGAGCTGGAAAACAAAAAGACGGAGCTGATCAGCGAAATCACCGCAAAGTTTGACGCCGATGCAGCTCCGGTGCTGATGGAGATTCAAGAATTGAATGCTGCCATCACAGCTTATGCGAACGATCACAAGGACGAGTTTGCAAAATCTCGCACCAAGGAATTCTCGCATGGAACCATTAGTATGAGGGTATCCACCTCTGTCAAGATCGTTAGCAAAAGCATCTGCCTCAAAGTGCTGAAATCGCTGGGGATGCACGACTTTATCAAAACCAGTGAAAACCCCAACAAAGACATGCTGGCCACCCTCTCGGATATCGAGCTGGCAAAGCTGAGCTGTGAAAAGAAAACCGTGGATAACATCAGCATCGAACCCAAAATCGAAGAAATCAACGCCGCTGCCGCCACCGGGAGGACAAAATGATCTGGGCATCTGCAAGCCTCGCCATCATCCTCCTGCTCATCACCATCTCAAAGCTGCTCAGCAGATTGCGCCATTCATTCAAGCACGCATATCACGATCTCAGCGCAGATATCCAGCAGCACCTAAGGGAGCTCACCCAAAAGATGGATGAACGGGCAGAGGGCACGTCGCGCGTGATGGAAAGCATGATCCGGCAGCTGAACAAAATACAGGACCCCGTGATCCAGTGGGGAAATGCACAGATCGCAAACGAAGCCAAAAAAGGCGAGGCAAATCGCACCCTCCGCCGCAAAAACCAGCTCTTGAATCAAGAGCAAGCAGAGCTGAAAGCCGCTTTGATAAAAGCCAATACCAAGATTGCACACCTGGATGCAAAACTGAATAATGCCACAGCGGGAAAGCTTGCCGCACAAAGCGCATGGCGGGAATATATGGATAGATTTGCCCGCGAGGTGCAGCTGATCCGCAGCTGGATATCCGAAAGCGGCATCCCCACCCAGCGCCTCGATTCCATGTTGAATGCAGAGTTCAAGGGCACCCTCCCCAGCGAGGCATGGCAAAGTAATAAAGATGCTGCCCGCCTCTCCTCTGCCATCACCCCCATAGACCAACCCAAACAGACCGGATAACCCCCCAGGGAGGGCTCCCCGCCCTCCCACCTTTTCTTTATAGGAGTATAACACATGATAGCAAAACACTTTGATATTCGAGAGTTCGTCTCGCCCGCAGTCTATCAAAAATACGCTGCCAAAGCATGGTGGTTTTTAGACCCCCGCCTCATTGAAACAGCAGATTATTTGCGCTCTATCTTCGGACCCATGATCATCAACGACTGGATGTGGGGCGGCAGCTTCAGACACCGTGGCTTGCGCTCTGCCCTCGATCCACAGGCTCCCCGCGGAGATTTCTCCCTCCACCGCTTTGGCAGGGCATTGGATGCCCATTTCCGCAATGTAT
>JAAYQD010000142.1 GCA_012519465.1 Candidatus Cloacimonadota bacterium | reverse complement strand
TCTCGTTTGGAGCTTGTCTATGCGTTCAGTCTTATTTTGCCGCTTCGGTATTGAGTTACAACCTTAAAATATTATTCAAGCCCTTCAAAGAGTAAAAAAGTGATCTGCGTACTCACGAACCTTTGCGCTGAGACACAAGGGTAGGTTCAGGAGCTTGATAGGTCGTCCATCTGGAAGCTGGAGCTGGTCAAGGCTGAGGCTGCCTTCATGGATGCGGATCGCCATGTCGTGATTTGAAATTAGCATAAATTGCAGAAGTGAGCGCAGGGAGCCAGTGCTTCCTGATTTTACTTCGATGGGGATCAGTTTTCCGCGGTGGGGGATTACAAAATCCACCTCTGCCTGGGATTGGTATTTTTCTCTCACCCAAAAGCTGAGCTTGGGAGGTGACGAAGCCCAAAGGCTTTGCAATTCCTGTCCCACAATGTGCTGGATAATCAAGCCTTTATGGATGGATTCCAAAGAATCTGAAAGGAAATATTCCTCCTGGATGCCAAGCTGATAATTGAGTAATCCAGTATCAAGTAGCTGCAGCCTGGGCTTGCGCCGATATTGGGGAACCATGGGTAGCATTGCAGAAGTAACTGGAAAGCTGAGCTTTAGGAGCTGCGCTTTCTGCAGTTTATCAAAAGCCTGACGGATGGTAAGCGCTTTATAATCCGATGCACCAAAGCCTTCCAAAGTAATGCGTTTTCCTGCTTCAGAGGGTGCAGTTTTGAGGATATGAACCAATGATCTTGCCGTTGAAACATCGTCCGCATACTTATCCACATCTTCAAGATAGGCGCTCACGAGGGATTCATAGACGCGATTGACAATCATCATATCTTTGTGTTCAAGATACTTGGCAACGGCTTCCGGCATTCCACCCAGCAAGGAATAGGTTTTGAACTGACGTCTGAGCTCTTCGATGAAAGGCGTTGAGGCAGGAACCTGATGGTAAGCTTGGAGAAGATCATCCCTGCCCAGAGCTCCCAGATATTCTTCAAAACTGAGAGGCTGTACCCAAAGATTCTCAATTCTGCCCACCGGAAAACTCTGGTGTTTATCACCCACCACTGCTTCCAAGAGTGATCCTGCGGCTATCACACATAGCTCCGGCATTTCCTCGTAAAAATAACGCAACATCTTGATTGCCATCGAACTGAACTGAATTTCATCGATGAAAAGCAGGGTCTCCTCGGGTTTTATGGGCTGTGAAAAACGTAAACAGATCAATTGAAACAGCTCACGCACTTTGAGCTCACGGGCAAAAAGCTGTCTATCAGCCTCCAGATCTAGATTCACATACAAGAAAATTGGGAAAGAATTGGCAAATTCCTTCACGACGGTGGTCTTTCCCACTTGCCTGGCACCCCTGAGCACCAAGGGCTTGTGCTTGCTTTCATTCTTCCAGCGCTCCAAATCACGCTCAATCGTTCTTTTAATCATCTGTAACTCCTATCTGACTCTCTGATGTGGACATAGAATAGATATCTGATAATATGTCAAGGCAATTTTTGGCATTTATGGGGTCAAACTAAGGGCAAATTTTAGCGTTTATGGGGTCAAACTAAGGGCAGTTTACTGTATTTTGAGGGCAAACTAAGGGCAATTAGGATGATTTAGGGAGGATAAAACGCGGATGGTCAGTGTTTTTTACCAAGGCACAGAGCACAATAATTGACGGCAGGCTTTCAGATAAAGCTATTTGTGATGTGCCACAACATGTTCCTCGCATCAAACTTTATATACTTTTTGCATCGACATACCAGTCATGCCATTAAGAGAGGGTGGTGAATATGATTATCGCATTTCATCCCGCGTTTCCCTATGTATTATAGAGGGGTGTATCAACAACCAAAAAAGACAGGGTTTGGGGGAGAGTAAAATGGGAGGATGGAAAACTAATGAAGGTATTATGTGGGCACAGCGTATAAGAGTATAGAAACAACAATTCTCATAGGAGGAAAGATGAAAACACGCCTGCTCTTGATCATAAGCCTGGTACTTTTGGGTTCAAGCTTGGCCGCATGGAACGCTTTTGGATCGTTTTCGATAGTGACCGAACCGGCTGGAGCAACAGTGACCGTTCTGGGCCTCAACGCTTATCTGGGAACCACTCCCACCCAGCAATATCCGCTGCATTTCAATCAAAACATAGTATGGAATGGAGGCATCGCCGGACATCTCTTTGATTTGTATATCACAAAGGATGGTTATATTCCGTTGGTGCAAAGGGTGTTTGTGCCGCTGAATGCTGGGTATCCTTCAGATGCCGAGAAAAACCCGTCCATTTATCGTTTCAGATTACAGCCCGTGCCCACAGCCTATTATTACAACGTGGATCCCAATCCGTCTTACTATTACCCTGCACAACCCAATCATCATTATAACAAACCAAAGCCCCCTCAAAAACCGAAACCGAACCATAATAGCAACCAAAAACCCCCCAACAAGATGAAGCCCCCTCGCAAGAAATAGGGGCGGATTCTGTATAGGTCCCCACACAACAAGAATGGTGGATAGCCCGGGATAAAGGGTTTGTAAGGCCACATGTGTTCTCCTCCTTCCCGGCTGCCACCATTCTCTTTTTTATCTATGAAATACTATCCTTACAAGAGGCCCCATCTCCTGCGCAAAAAGAGCTCGACGCCAAATGAGAGCAGGAACAGGGCGATGATATACCACTTGCGGTAAAGAGGGATTTCCTGGGTGACGGTGAGCTGGCGATTCTGGGGCGTGGGCGGCTGATAATCCTCAATCTGGCCCTGGTTCATCATCCTTCCTCCGCTTTCGTTTGCCAGCCAGTTTAAGAGCGGGAGGTTATAGTGGAAATCACGCTCTTCGAGGGAGCCAGCCTCCACATTGAAGCTGCCGTTGATGCTGCCTTTGCCGCCGCTTTCGCTGATTGAGAAGCTATATTCTCCCGGTTTATCAAGGCTGAGATGCGCACCGTAATCCTCTTCCTGACGCTGCATATAGTCGCTGAAAACCTCTATGCCGGATGCATCCTTGATGAGGAGGCGGGGGTTGAGGTCCAGCCTGCTTTGGCGGATATCATCCTCGGCACGGAGGCGGATATTGATCTGCTCGTGCTGGAAATAGCTGTTGTCATAGATAGCCCTGTAGGAGCCGCCGCTTTGGTTAGAAAGCCAGGTGAGGATATTGGTGATGGTCTGTTGATAGGTGCTGGCGGGGCTTTGCAGCTGCCAACGCCAAAAATCCAGAAAGGCGAAATTGACCACCCTGCCCACACCTGTTTTGATGGCGATGGCGGGGGGTTCCTGATGTGAATCTATGCTTGCCAAGATTTGGGCACCGGGTTGGGCTTTGAGAAAGTAATAGCTGAGGGGAGGGATGTTTTTCAGCTCCGATGAATCGATATCCAAAAGTGGCCAAGCTTGGGCGGCGGGTTTCACGGCAAGAAAGCCTTGAAAGCTGGATGCCACATTGGAGGGAGCCAGTGCCAACACGTCTGAAAGTTCGCTTAGAGGCATCCCCTGCCACAGTATGCCTCCGCCTGATTTTTGGGCATTGCGCAAGAGGGCCAGCAGGCGTGCATCGGGCTTCAATTCTCCATTATTCACCACCACTATGGCGGCGGGGCGCGCTGTGCCAAAATCGGCAACGGTGCGTTCCCCAATCCTGATTTGAGCATCCTGAAGGATATAGCTTTGGCTTTGCCAGCGGCTGTTGGTGGCGATGGCATCGATGATAAACTTGTTATCCCAGCCTGCCTTATCCGAGACCACGATGATGCGTTCCTTTTCTGCCAAGATATTGATGGCGCCGGGAAAGTGGTTGTTGGAGAGCTCCTTTTCACGGAGGTTGGGGGCATTCACCTCCACGCGCAAAGGGTGAAAGCCCAGGGTGGTAAAGCGGTGGGTAAATTCCACTTCCTGAGAATCATCCGCGGAGAGCTGTATGCTCCTCGTGGCAAGGGTGCCGCCACTACTTTTGAGGGTGACGGTGGCGGGTCCGCTGTAGTTTTTGGAACTGATGGTGGCTCTGAAGAGATTGGGTTCTCCGCGATAGCCGTGGCGGTTGTTACGCAGGTTTTCCACCGCCAAATCCATCTGCAGGGCACTGCTGCTATCGGCAATGGGGATGAGCGGCACGCCCAATTGGCGCACT
>JAAYQD010000141.1 GCA_012519465.1 Candidatus Cloacimonadota bacterium | reverse complement strand
CAATTTTGCCCAGCTCTCCATCCCCGTTGCCAATGAAGACCATTATCTGCCCCCGCCCAGTTTTCATGTGGCGCCCAACCCCTTGCGCGGCAATGGATTTCTGGATATATACCACCACGCCCCACAGGGCAAAAACGTCATGGTGATCAGCATCTATAACCTGCGTGGACAGAAGATTTGGCAGGGAAATCTCAAGGAAGGCAAAACCACGCTTTCCGCCGATATCTTCCCCTCTTCCGGGGTGTATCTGATCTGCGGCTGGCATCCGGATGCAACACCTCAAACCCGAAAAATAAGTGTAATAAAATAGAGAACAAGGATTATGGAACATACTTTTATAAACGACTTGCAAAACATGATAGGCAAAGAAGTTACCGGCTACTATATGGTGGCTGAAAAAGAAATCAGAGAGGGCAAAAACGGACTCTTTATGCGCCTCAGACTGCAGGACCGCAGCGGCAGTGTGACCGGCTATGTATGGAAAGATTTTCAGAAGGCAGACGAATCATTCTCTGCCGGAGATGTGATCAAGATTAGAGCCAACGTACAGCTTTTCAAGGAACAAATCCAATTTAATATCAGTCAAATCCGCTTTGCAGACCATTCGGAGTACAATATCGAGCTCTTTTTGGTGCGCAGCAAGTTCTCCCCCGAATACCTCTCCGAGCGCTTCTTTTACTTTGTGGACAAGGTGGAGAATCTCTTTCTCAAGCAGCTTTTGAGGGATATCTTCGATGATAAGGAGTTCTTTGCCCGCTTCCTGAATGCACCCGCTGCCAAAAGCTGGCATCACAATTATATACACGGGCTCATCGAGCACACTGTGAGCGTGGCATCCATCTGTGAATTTGTGAGCAGCATGTACCCCGTGAATCTGGATTTACTGATCACCGGCGCCCTCCTCCACGATGTGGCAAAGGTGTTTGAATACAGCGCTCAGCCGCCCATTGAATTTACAGATTTGGGACGCCTCGTGGGGCATCTCAGCCTCAGCGACCAATTGATCTGCGAAAAAGCACGCCATATCGTTGGTTTTCCAGACGATCTGCTGATGCACGTGCGCCATTTGGTGCTCTCCCACCATGGTGAATACGAAAAGGCATCCGTGCGTTTGCCCCAAACTCTGGAAGCCACCCTCCTGCATCTTTGCGACAATCTGGATGCCCAATCCGTTGGTGTGGCACAGCTTATAGAGGCAGCACCGGATGATGCCCAGTGGACTGAATACGACAAATTGAACAACCGTTATTACAAGATAACACGCATCTAAAGCTATCAATCGCCTATGTTTCAAACCTCAGTTTTAATGAGTGGCTCCAAGGGCAATGCCATACTGATCCGCACAGCGGAGACAGCCATCCTGCTGGATGCCGGAGTATCAGGCAAGGCCATCTTTGCCGCCTTGGATTCCCTCAAAATCTCCCGTCACCAGCTGAAAGGCATTGTGGTGAGCCATGAACACGGCGACCACGTCTCCGGCGTGGGCGTGGTGGCAAGAGCCCTGCAAATCCCCGTCTATATCAATGAAGAAACCTATGCCCAGAGCGCTCATAAGATGGGCAAATTACCTCTGCAACCCCACTTTTTTGAAACCGGTGCCACCTTCGAGATCGGCAACCTGCTGGTGCACCCCTTCACATCCTCCCACGACGCTGTGGATAGCTGCAACTTTACCTTTAGGAAAGATGGCGATGAAGAGCGCAAGCTGGGTGTAGCCACCGATCTGGGATATCCCACCAGACTGGCTACGGAAAAGCTAAGACATTGCAGCACCCTGGTATTGGAAAGCAACCATGATGTGGAAATGCTGATGAATGGGCCCTACGACTGGGCTCTCAAACAGCGGGTGAAAAGCAACCACGGCCACCTTTCCAACGAGCAGGCGGCGATGTTGGTGCAAGACATCATGCACCACCGCTTGGAAAACATTGTTCTTGCCCATATATCCGAAACAAACAACCACCCCAAGCTTGCTTTGGAGACCATGCAAAACCGCCTTGATGCCATCAACAAATCCCCGCGGCTCTACCTTGCCGCCCAACACGAACACACCCCTTTGATCGATATCTAAATACTATCTTTCCACCACTGCTTGCCTGTTAACCACCCTTGTCTCTCCTTTGTCTAGACAAGGGTGAGACAAGGGTGGTACAAGGGAGGCTAATGGGCAAGAAGCTTGCTGCACGGGGTCAAGGGACAGGGGACAACATTCGGCTAAAGCCCCCTATCTATCTGTAATGGTGTAAGATAGTCGAGGTATATCCGGGGTGCTGTTGAAAAAGGTGGAAAAATGTTGATATATCATTGGCAGAGTAATGCTCAGGTGGGCTAAATTTTCGTTGACAATTAAAGGATTTGAATTAATTTGTCTGCATTGGAGTAACAATGGTTTTTTTAGTGCTAACCACATATATAATTTTACACAAAACGCCCTATGTAGCTGTAGAGGCAGTTCAGGGTTTGTAGTTTAATAATTAGCTATTCATCCAAGGAGTCAATGTATGAAAAAGACGCTTCTAATTTTAATCGTGATTCTGAGCCTTGTGCCCCTTATGGGTCAGGCGCGTCAGTTGTTGCAACTGAAAGGATCCGAGATCACCCCCGAGATTGGTGCTCTTATCAAGCAACACAATTCTCAAGTGCGAGGGCTATCGTTTAATTTCGATACTCAGTTTCCTTATGATCTCCCGGAAGGCAGCGATGCTATATTTTATGAAGACATTCCTTGGGAGAAAGATTTTACTTCCCTTATCAACAACCCCGGAGGCGGTCCTGTTTACCTGTCTTTTACCCACCCGGGTGATTTTGTAATCTCTCAGCCGGATATTGGCAATCCCATGGTGGTGAGGTTTGAACCCACTGTGGAGCATTGGTATGGTGAGAGCTTTGTATTGATCGGCATCACCAGCCAGCCTTATGACGAGGAGCATCCAGATGATTATGAGGCGGCATTTGGGCTGTTTCGCATCACCGTGACGTCTGTTCCGGATCCTCCCAAATTTGCAAACCTGCCCCCAAACAACACCTTTTATATCGATGAGGATACCACCCTCACGCTGGATTTTGAAGACTTTATCTCCTGTATTGATAGTGCTCCCACCAATTTTAACCTCTGGGTGGCACAAGTGCAGGATCCCATCGGCTTAGACCTTTATAACGTGATGGTTTCTCAGCCTGGATCACCTTCAGGCCATACAGTCACCTTTACTCCTCAGCAAAACTATAACAATCCCAATGGGGTGCCCTTTAGAATCAAGGCGATGGATAGATCGTCTTTTGCAATCGGTGAAATTGTGATCACCCTTGTGATCTGGCCCACAAACGATGCACCTGAAATAGTATCATATTACCCCGAAGAGCTGGATTTGGAGCTGAATCAAAATGACACCCAACACTTTGAGGTGAATGCCATCGACGTTGATGGCGATGCTCTGGCTCATTCTTGGATTTTGAGCGGCACCATCGGCGGCCTTCCCTATACGGAAGTAGTGTCTGCCACCCACGAACTGGATCACACATTCCTCTATCCCGGGTTCTTCACCCTCACTTATGAAGTGTCCGATGGCTCGGAGACCACATCCATGGTGTGGAATATCACTGTGAAACCGATTGGTCCCATATTCGATCCGGTGCCCAACCCGCTGCAACCCTGCTTCCCCTATGGAGTGGATGTGTCGTTGAGCGTCCCGCCCGGATTTGAGGGTGCCACGATTTATTATACCATCGATGGCAGCGATCCTGAAATGGGCGGCGCCACCACGATGATTTATAGCCTGCCCATCAGCGTGCCTCCCATTCCGGATGAAGAAATCGTAGTCACCATCAAGGCTTTCTTCTATTTGGAATCCGCTCCGCCGGCATCGCAGATAGTGGGCTATACATACCGCGTCTCCGGCAAGGTGGCAGACCCGGTGTTTACTCCCACCGGCGGTATTTACGATTTGCCAGTGGCTGTCACTATCGAGACGTCAAACAGTGGCGCCACGATTTATTATACCACTGATGGCAGCGAACCGGTTCCGGATAACCCAGGCACTTATGAATATACCGGACCCATCAGCATCCCCTCAGATACGGAGATGACTATTACGGCTATCGCCATCCGTCGTCCCTGTTGGCTGGATAGTGAGATCGTAGCCCAGACCTACAACGTTACCGGCACGGTCACTATCGATCATTTGCAATTGACGCCTCCTCCCGGCTATTATGAGATTGATTTTGGCAGCAGTCTGGATGTGGCGGTGAGTGCCTTGCAGATGACTCCTGCTGGCGCCACCCTTTGGTATCTGGTGGAAGAGACCTTGTCAGACAATCTGCCTGGTCCCAGCATCCCCAATTCCTATCAATATATCCCCGGTACCACCGAATTCTCTTTTGATCGCCCCACCCACATCAAATTCCGTGCCTATGCAGCAGATTGGCAGCACAGCATCACGCACACATTCTTCTATGATGTGCACATGCCCACCAAGATCCTGCCTTTTGCCAATGGAACGGTGTTTGATCCCGCTCCGCATACCAGCCCGGAACCGCTAATGGTGTATATCAATACTCTTACAGATCCCCCCGGAGCGCCCATCTATTACACCACGGATGGCAATGACCCCACAAATGATCCCGCACTCAGATATTATGGCGGTCCCATCACTTTGGGTTCCCAGCATCACAGCTATACCATCAAGGCAATGGCACATGATCCCAGCATCGATCCCAGCGGAATCTATGTGGGAGAGTACCACATCACCGGCCAAATCGAGATGCTGCAATTTGATCCTGTGCCCAGCTCATACCAAAATCCTCAAAATGTAACCATTTCCACCAATACGGCTGGCACCACGATCTATTATACCACGGATGCCAGTGCTGATCCTGATCAGCTTTATACCGGCCCCGTACACCTGGGCATTGGGGTTCACACCCTGAAAGCCAGAGCCGAAAAGGAAGGCTGGGATT
>JAAYQD010000140.1 GCA_012519465.1 Candidatus Cloacimonadota bacterium | reverse complement strand
TTTCTTTATGGAGGGATTGCTTTTGGGCTTGATGCCCCTGGGAGAGGTGTTGGGCATCAGGCTGCCAGCCAAGACAAATCTGGCAACCATCCTCATCATTGGCTTTATCTTAGGCGTGGGCGCCACTTTTGCCGAGCCCGCCATCGGAGCCCTCAAGATGGCAGGCGCCAGCATCAACGCCTGGAGCTCTCCACTGCTATTCCTCTTTCTCAATCGTTTTTCACATTACCTGGTGTATGCCATCGGCGTGGGCGTGGGTTTTGCCATGATCTTCGGCATCCTCAGGTTTCTTTATGGATGGTCTCTCAAGCCCTTTATCTATATCTGTGTGCCCATCCTGCTGGCAATCTCACTTTATGCCTATTTTGATCCCAGCCTGAACCACCTTCTGGGCTTGGCATGGGATTGCGGTGCCATCACCACCGGTCCCGTAACTGTGCCCCTCATCCTGGCAATGGGGCTGGGCATCAGCCGTGTTTCCAAGCGCAGTGGCAAAAACGACGGCAGTGGCTTTGGCGTGGTCACCCTTGCATCGCTATTCCCCATCATGGCTGTCATTATCACAGGCTTGGCTGTATCTCCCAAGGTGCAGGTACCGATGTCTGAACAAGACTTTTTCGCCTATGAAAACAAGACCAATGCCAGCTTTATCTTGGGTGGAGAGGACAAGCTGAAAGGCTATGCCCTCTGCCAAACTACTTACGACAATTACCTGCCGCTCTTTGCAAATGATGAGGCACAGTATCAGGAATTTTGTAACAGCCTGGTGCGGGATAAAGAAAAGAGGCTGGAGGTATTTGGCTCGGAAAGCGTATTTGAGGGCTGGCTGTTGGCTCAGGAAGATCACGATCTCAAGCTGCGCTATTATGGCAGCGATGCCAAGATAGAGCAAGCCCTGGAAAGGCATAATGGCAAGGGTATTGCAGATTTCAACCCTCTGGACAAGGTGAAAAAACACTCCCGCGATGCCGCCCAAGCCATCATTCCTCTTTCCGCATTCTTGATCCTGGTGATGTTTTTGGTTCTCAGAGAGCGCTTGCCCCGTGCCGATGAAATCATCCTGGGGCTGGTCTTTGCCCTCTTGGGGATGGCAATCTTTAGTGGCGGCATAGAGATGGGACTTGCCAAAATAGGAGACCAGGTGGGCGCCAACCTACCGGCATCCTACACGCGGATAGAGCTGCCCACAGAGCGCATCACCATCAAGGGCTTCAGCGATGACTTGGTAAATGAAGCCATCATGCCTGATGGACGCACCCAACAATTCTTCTATTTTCACCATAAAGATGACTACCACAGGATTCCCTATCAGGCAGACAAACACAATCGGGAGCTGGGAATCTATGAACACATCCCCAGCCGCGGACCCTTGTTTGGCTCTGCGGATATGAACCTGGCAGGCCTCTTGGTGGTCCTGCTCTTTGCCTTTGTGATGGGCTATGGCGCCACCTTGGCAGAGCCGGCTCTCAACGCCTTGGGGATGGCGGTGGAAGATATCACCGTGGGCACCTTCAAAAAGAAACTGCTTATCCAGACCGTGGCGGTGGGCGTGGGCTTTGGCATCGCCTTGGGTATGGCAAAGATCATCTGGGAGCTGCCGCTCTTTTGGATGCTGGCACCCCCTTATCTGCTGCTACTGTTCCTCTCCGCCATTTCCAGCGAGGATTTTGTGAATATTGGCTGGGATAGCGCCGGCGTCACCACGGGCCCCATCACCGTACCCCTGGTACTTGCCCTGGGGCTGGGCGTGGGCTCGCAATTAGGCGTGGCAGAAGGTTTTGGCATCCTCTCCATGGCTTCCGTATGCCCCATCATCTCTGTCCTCACAGTGGGATTGGTAACAAATTATAGACGCAAGGCGGCCTTACGCGCTTTTGCCCGTGAAGAATCAACTGCTCTGGGGGTGGAATCATGAACAAAGCCATCAGAATCAATATCGCCATCAATAAAGCCCTCACCCGCTCTTTGACAGAATATCTGAAGAGCCTGAACCTCAGAAACATCTTTGTGGAAACAGGCAGAACTTCAACCCTCAATAACGGCACGGGCTTGTTTGGCTTGCGCCCCAAGACGCCCCTGGCTTATGACCCCGTGGAGATTGTGAGCATCTTTGTGCATCAATCCCTGGAAGACGATCTGATGGCAGGCGTATTCCACACTCTTGATCTCAAAACCCCCGGCCGCGGCACCATCCAAAGCAGCGATATCACCATCATCAAGGCTCATCCCAGCTTCCAGATCTGCAGTCAATTACAGATTCCCCCGCAAATACCAGCCAGCTTTTTTACAGATCTAAGGGCTATCGCCTGTGTGGTGCAGCGTGGCGAAGGCGATGCTGTGGCGCGTGTTTCCCTCAAGGCAGGCGCCAGCGTGCCCGTCACCACCTACGGCATCGGCGGAGGCGTGAGAGACAAGCTGGGGCTCTTGCGCATCACCATCCCGCCAGAAAAAGAGGTGATAGACCTCGTTATGAGCAAATACGACATCGATTCCGTGATGGAAATGTTTATCTCCGAAGCCAAGCTGGATGCACCCGGCCGCGGCATA
>JAAYQD010000139.1 GCA_012519465.1 Candidatus Cloacimonadota bacterium | reverse complement strand
TGCAAAAAATGAGCACTTATATCAACAACCCCACCGCCATGCACCCCATTTGGTGGTCTTTATCCTTGGGAACCTGCCTGGGCGGCAATGGAACCCTGGTGGGAGCCTCTGCAAACATCGTGGCAGTGGGCATTGCCAGCCGCAATGGATTTCGGATCTCTTTTGGTCAATTCACAAAGATTGGTCTTATTTTCACCTTCAATTCCCTCTTGATTTCCTCTGTTTATCTGCTGGTGAGGTATTTCTAAAACCCCTATTATAAAAGCGCCCGCTCCCCCTAAAACATCAAGCTCAGGATATCATCCACCTGCACCGGTCCAAAGTAATCCTGCAAAGGCTTTTGAGAGAGCAGAGACTGGATGATATTCCTTTCATGGGGCAGCCCCGTGAGCGCCGTCTCCAGCTCCGAGCTATCCTTGAGCCCAAAATAATCCCCATAAAAGCGGATGCCGGTGATAATCCCTTGTTTCACTTGCAAATACATCTCTATCGTACCTGCCCCGGTGCGTACCCCCTGGTGAGTGGCATAGCTGGGTGAATGGCCATAATTCCATTCCCAGCTTTCATATTTCCGCTCGCTCAATTCCTGAATGGCGGCTCTTTGTACCCCGGAAAACTGATAGTCTACAGATTCGGCATACAACTGGCGCACTCTTTTTTGAATCAAGACGATAAACTCATCCATACCAAGCGGTTGACTGAGATGATCACTCACGTTGGTCACGCGGGAACGGATGGATTTGACGGCTTTATCTTTGAACTTGAGGGGATTTGTCTTCAGCGATTCCGAGAGGTCTGAAATCTGGGATTCAAAGAGGATGGTGCCATGCTGCAAGGTTCTGCCATTGATGATGGCTTTGGCATTACCGCTAAATTTCATCCCCTCGATGGTGAGGTCATTACGCCCTTCCAAGCGTGCATCCACGCCCAGGCTGTTGATCACATCCAGGATTGGGCGTGTGTATTTTGCAAAGGCAAAGGGCTTGTCTTCCTCATCTTTCACGATAAAGCTAAAGTTGAAATTGCCCAGATCATGAAATACTGCACCGCCACCCGTGAGCCTGCGCACCACTGGTATGCCACGTTTTTGCACATAATCCTGATTGATTTCTGCCAATGTATTCTGGTGTTTGCCCACAATGATGGAGGGAGCATTGATATAAATCAGGAAAACATCCTCAAAGATGTTCTCCAAGATATACTCCTCGGTGGCTATGTTGTATGGTGCATAATCGGAATCACTTACGATAAATAGCATCTATCTCCCCTTTTTGGTGCGCAGAGATCTGATAAGACGATACATCATCAGGGATATCGCCCCTGATATTAAGATCAATTCTCTTACGCCCAAAAGAGGATGAAAACTTACCTTATTGTCTTTATCGATGGTATAAATGCCAAGCGGAGAAGTGCTTACATTGCCCCCTCCCCCACCGCCTTCGTTCTTTTCCTTCGCGTCGTCCGTTGGCTGTTCTTCCACAGGATCAGTCTTGGCGGATTTCTTTGCCCGGGGTGTGGAGCTGCCTCCGCCACCTCCTATGGACATAGATATCTTTGCCACGGGAATTACCGTGAGATCATTTACCTGTGTGGCATCTCCAAAGGAAAGCTGTGCTCCAGCTCCCTTCACAAGTGCAGTGCGAATATTAGCAAGTATATCCAGAAATTTCATTTATACCTCCTGTGCTATGCATGTCAATATATAGGCCAAAGCCAGATTTGTCAATTAAATAAAGCGTTATTGTGAGTGATCATCGTTTGTGTAAATTGATTTTTTGCCACACTTGGCTGCTAACCATCATATATTTCATTGTGTAACAGATATATACCTTATCCATTGTGAGGGTTATCTAAATGGATTTATTTTTTAATTAGAAACATGGTGCCTTGACAAGGACGGGACAGCGCTTGCCCATTAGCCTCCCTTGTACCACCCTTGTCTCACCCTTGTCGAGACAAAGGAGAGACAAGGGTGGTTAACAGGGAAGGAGGCAGAAAGTGATAAGAAAATAAAGAGCAATTCATGTGGAAACGGTATGCAATCAGCAGTTTTTAAGGAAACACTACCACCTACGAGGGCGGCCTTAAGAGCATTGTTTGAGGAAATTAAATGTTTTTCATTGACAGGCTGCCCAACATCAAAAATGGTGTACTCTAAATGTGCATCTCTAGCTCAGTCGGCAGAGCAACTGACTCTTAATCAGTGGGTCCGGGGTTCGAATCCCCGGAGATGCACCATGTTTTTCTGTTTTCAATTGCCGGTATCCCCATATGGATATTGACCGGTAATGGGAGCAGTGGATAGATTGCGGTAATTTGCCCTTTGCTCCGCATGACAAATGTGCTAAAGTGCGGCTGATTCATTTATGGACGACCGGCTTTGGTGCCGGTCTTTTTGCATGGGGTCCAAACAAAGATATTTTAGTGTTTAAGGAGAATATAAATGACAGCCCTGCACGCAAATTTGCCCTGTGATAAGAACGAATATGTGTTCACCTCCGAATCCGTGAGTGAGGGTCATCCAGACAAGGTTAGCGACCAGATTTCAGACGCGATATTGGACGCCTTTTTAAAGCGGGATCCCTATTCCAAAGTAGCCTGCGAAACCCTGTGTACCAAAGATTTTGTGCTGCTTTCCGGAGAGACCTCCTCCCCCTCCCATGTAAGTTTTGAGGTGGAGCCCCTGGTGCGCTCCATCATCAAAGAAATCGGCTATGTTCACCCCGATAAGGGTTTTGACCATAATTGCAAGATAGTCAATCTATTGCATGACCAGGAAACCGAACTGAGGGAAAACACCGGAGCCGGAGATCAAGGCCTCATGTTTGGCTATGCCTGCAGCCAGACCCATCAGCTGATGCCATCCCCTATCGTGATGGCACACAACCTTTTGCTCAAGCTAAGCCAGCTGCGCAAAGACGGTACCATCCCCCAGATCCTGCCGGATTCCAAATCCCAGGTAAGCATGCGCTATTGTGGCAGAAAACCCATGGCTTTGGAAACTGTGGTGATTTCCACCCATCACCAACCCCTCAGTGATGCCCAGTTCAAAGACCTCAAAGTGGCAATCCAGGAGCTGGTGATCGTGCCAGTGGTGCAGGAAATGGAGAGAGACAGCATGTGCAGCTTTTGCTCTGGCGATTATGAGGTGAAAATCAACCCCCTGGGAATGTGGGAAGATGGTGGACCCGCAGCGGATACAGGGCTCACCGGCCGCAAGATTATCGTGGATACCTATGGCGGCTGGGCTCAGCATGGCGGCGGGGCATTTTCAGGCAAGGATGCCAGCAAGGTGGACCGCAGTGCCGCCTATATGGCGCGTCACATCGCCAAAAGCATAGTTGCCTCCGGATTGGCAGAGGAATGCCTGATTCAGTTTTCCTTTGTGATTGGCGAGCATGAACCGGTGTCTTTGATGGTGGAAACCTTTGGCAGCGGGGTGATGCCCGATAGCCAAATCGAAAAGCGCGTGAAGGCAAGTTTTGACTTGACAGTAAAAGGAATCATTGATTATCTGGATTTGAGAAGAGCGATCTACCTCCCAACCGCCAGTTATGGCCACTTTGGCAGAAGCGAAGATATCTTCAGCTGGGAAAAGATAAAAAAGCTCGTTTAGGCGTGATTTATGACACTTTTTGAAAAGCTAAAAGAAGCCAAGCCCTTCTTTTTGATTGCAGGACCCTGCGTGGTGGAAGACCTGGATACAATGAGGCAGACGGCTCAGACGTTGGTGAATCTGAGCGATGAATTGGGCTTGCCCTTTGTATTCAAATCCTCATATCGCAAGGCAAATCGCACAAGTGGAGACTCTCCTGAAGGTCCGGGCTTGGAACAGGGCTTGACTATCTTACAAAAGCTAAAGCAGGAGTTTGGCTTCCCCATCCTCACAGACGTGCATGAATGTGTGGAAGTGCCCATGGTGGCTGAAGTGTGTGACATCCTGCAAATACCCGCATTTTTGAGCAGACAAACGGCACTTATCGAAGCCGTGGCATCCTCCGGCAGGATAGTCAATATTAAAAAGGGGCAGTTTATGGCTCCTGAAGATATTATCTCTGCCGCCTCCAAAGCCCAAAACGCCGGTACGGATGAGGTGTTGCTCACAGAGCGGGGCAGCAGCTTTGGCTATCATAATTTGGTGGTGGATTTTAGGGGGTTTGCCATTATGGCACAATCCCAGCTCCCTGTGGTATACGATGTTACCCATTCCCTGCAAAGGCCATCTTTGGGCAAGGCATCCGGCGGCGCGCCCCAGTATGCCGCCATGATGGCACAGGCAGCCATGGCTACAGGGATGGTGAAAGGGCTCTTTATCGAAACCCATCCCCAGCCCTCACAAGCTCTCAGCGATGCAGCCAGTATGTTGCCTCTGGATGAGATGCGAGGCTTGTTGACAGATGCCATCCGCGTGAGAATGGCTTTGGAGGGAAATTGAGCGTAATATGTATAATCGGACTAAGACATTAACCTATGTATGCACTATTAAAGGAGTAACTAATGGCAGAACTGCGTTTTAAAGAGATACATCCTGGTGATTATGAGGCTTTTTCCAGGCAGGTGAATTTCTTGAAAAAATATGAAAAACCCCTCAAAACCAGAATTAGATGGGATAGGATCAAGCTCCTGATTTTCGATTGTGATGGAGTGATGACGGATGGGCGCATCATTTATGGGAACGAAGGGCAGGAATTGAAGAACTTTTGTGCCCAGGATGGTATGGGTTTTATGCTCTTGCAGCATACCGATATCACTGTGGCAGTTATCACGGGCAGAGAATCCGAGGCGTTGACGCGGAGATGCAAGGACCTCAAAATCCAATATGTGTATCAGAAGATCAGCAATAAACTGGAGCAGACGAAAGAGCTGTTGGCAGAGCTGAAGCTGGATTTTGACAATGTGCTCTTTATGGGTGATGATTGGAACGACATCCCCACCATGTGTCACGCTGCAGTGGCGGTGGCGCCTGCCAATGTCCAGCGCGATGTGGCTGTTTATGCGGATTATATAATGGTCTCCAGCGGTGGTCATGGAGCAGTGAGAGAGTGTATCGACCTGGTGCTCAACAATATGAGCATCTATGAACAGACGGTGGTGAGTTATCTTAACAAGATTTCTTAGGGCAGCCTGCCTTGCTTGGCTGATGCTTGCCTTTGCCTGTAAATCACAGGATCTGAACCAGAAGTTTGACACTCTGGATAGGAATCTGCCGGATGAGAGCAGTCTGGACGTAAAAATTGTGGAATTTGATGGAGATAAGGTGGATTATGAGCTTTCCGCTAAGCGCATCGATCGCTTTTATGACCGCCGCATCCTGAATGCCATCAGTGCCAGCCTCACTTCCTACAATCACGATACGGGCGGGGTTTCCTATCTGCAGGCGGATTCCACCATTGTGGATGATGCCCGCAACATGGTCTTTGCCTATGGGAATGTGAGGCTCAGCTCGCCCAGCGGCACGGTTCAATCCGCAAGTATGACCTGGGATAGAAATATGGATCAAATCATAGCTCCGGGGCAGGTGGTCTTGACCAAAAATGGCAATACCCTGCGCGGTAACCATCTGCGCACCAATTCCAATATAGATTATGCCCAAATGGAGACGGTTTCTGCCGATGGCATCTTTGACGCGTCTGATTTTGATTGGTAGTCTGCTCCTTTTGCTGCCACTTTGTTTGCAAGCAGCTCAGGTGCAGGAGAAGTTTAGGCTGATTCACTCCGACCAGTTGAATTATAACAAGCTGGAAAACGAACAAATCTTGGAGCTGAGGGGCAAGGTGCACTTTTGGTATGGGGATACGGAGTTTAAAAGCGATAGGGCGATGATCTTTGACGTGCAGAAGATTGCCCGCTTGATGGGCAATGTGACGGTTATCAACGATTCTTTGGAGCTAAAGGCCGATAGCGTGGCGTATTATCGCTTTAGTGAAGAGTTGAATCTGGGCGGCAAAGTGCGCGTTACGGAAAGGCGCCAGAGCGGCAGCCTGAGGTGGTTTGCCAGCCAATACGCCGTCTACAACCACAAAGAAGACAAGCTGACGGCATGGCAGGATGTGTCTTCTTGGGATAAGGATGAAAACGCCCATGCCTCCTGTGGCTATGCCTTTTGGGATAGAGACAATGGTTATGCCTACATGATCGAAAACCCCATGCTGAGCGCAGGGGAGGAAGACACTTTAAATATCAAGGCGGATAAGATAGAGTATTTTGATGAGGGGAGGAAGATCGTGGCCACCTTCAACGTGAATGTGCAATCCAGTGACTATCAGATCACCAGCGACTTCCTCATCTACCTGATGGATGAAGAGAAGGCGGTATTCACCGGCATGCCGGAGTTTGCCTCCGAATATGCCATCGCAACTGCTGATGAATTCTATCTCTTCTTTGATGAACGCAAGCTGGACAAGGCAGAGCTGCAAGATAATTGCAGGGTATATTTTGCCCAGGAAAAAGATGCACCCAAAGAGAGCTGGGTGACGGCAAACTATATCGCCATCGGCTTTCGGGAGGATGGAATCGATAACTTTAATGCCCAGGAAGAGGTGGAATACTTTTTCCATCAGACCAAAGAGCGTAAACAGGATGAGTTTTTTAACAGTGCGAAAGGCTTTTATTTGGAAGCTAAGTTCAATGATGATAACAAACTGGAATGGATGCAGATGGATCAGCAAGTGAAAGGCATCTACAAATTCCACAACAATCCTTGACAAATATAGCACACTTTAATATCTTAGTAATATGGAAATGCATAAAATTCAAGCCAAGAACCTCGTAAAAATATATGGGCGCCGAACGGTGGTAAACGACCTTTCTATGGAGATTAATCAGGGGGAAGTGGTGGGCATCCTGGGCCCCAACGGAGCGGGCAAGACCACCACCTTCTACATGATTATCGGCCTTGCCAAGCCCAATAAAGGCAGGGTGCTGCTCAATGATAGGGAGATCACCCGTTTGCCCATGTTCAAGCGTGCCCGTTTGGGGCTGGGCTATCTGGCTCAGGCTCCCTCCATCTTTGCCAAGCTGAGCGTGGAGGATAACGTCTTGGCTATCCTGCAGACCCTCAAGCTGCCCCGGGCAGAGCAAAAAAAGCGCTTGGAAGAGGCTCTGAGAGAGCTGGGGCTCAGCAAGCTATCCAAACAAAAAGCATACACCCTTTCCGGTGGAGAACGCCGTAAGCTGGAGATTACCCGGGCTTTGGTAACCAACCCTTCCTTTATTTTTATGGACGAACCCTTTGCAGGGGTGGATCCAATTGCCGTGGCAGATATTCAGGATATCATTGCCAAACTGAGAGATAAGGATATCGGAGTAATGATTACAGACCATAACGTGATCGAGACTTTGAAAATCGTAAATCGTGCTTATATTATTTATGAAGGAAAGATAATCGTTTCCGGTTCATCCAAGGAGTTGATAAATGATGAAAAAGCCAGGCAATTGTATTTGGGAGAGCGGTTTATGTCCAATCCTTTTGATAATATGTGACCACTATGCTTGATCAACACCTTTCCCTCCGCCAAAAGCAGGAGCTTGCTCTCAAGCCCAAGATGCTGCAATCTCTCAGGATGCTATCCCTGCCCATCCTGGAGCTGGAGAGCTATATCAAACAAGAGTTGATTGATAACCCGCTTTTGGAATTGCGTGAGGAAAAGGAAGATGAAGACCTGGATACCAGCAGCTATGACAGCCCACAGGAAGACAACCGCCCCCTTGAAGATCAGGATGCGCAGGAGGAGCATGACAAGAACATCTCTGAAGCGCGGGAGCTTACCGAAATCCTGGATCAATGGAACGATTATCATGGCAGCTATGAATCCCATCGCAATGATAGCGAACAGGATCAGAGAGAGACCCTGATCCGCTATGAGGAAGACGGACGGGTGAAGTTTTTGGAGCAGCTCTATCCCTTGCAGCTCACGGAGGAAGAGTTTGACTTTTGTGCCGAACTGGTGGACAGCTGTGATAGCTATGGCTTTTTGCCCAAGGGATATGACGTGGTGAAGACAGCACGCTTTTTTGGGATTAACGCCCAGCGTGCACGCCAATTGCACGATACCATCCTGCAGCTAAATCCCAAGGGTATCACTGCCACGGATATTGGACAGTGCCTCTTGGCACAGCTTAGCCCCGAACAGCTGGAGAATCGCATCATCAGAGGGCTGTGTACCGATCACTTTGAGGACCTCATCCATCGCCGTTATCAGAAATTAGCCTCACACTTTGGCGTTTCTGAGGATTCCATCCTCCTGGCAAGAGAGCAGATTGCCCGCCTGGATCCCAAACCCGGGCTGCGCATCCTGCCCGGCAATGCCAGCTATGTGTATCCCGATGTCACTTGGAAGAATATCGAAGGCGAGTATGTGGTGATCATCAACGACCACATCACACCCAATATCATCATCAGCCCCCGCTATCGCAAGATGATCAACCGTGGTGCATTCGATAGGGAGACCTTGCAATACGTGAGGGAACGGGTGAATTCGGCAAAGTTCCTCATCAAATCCATCTTTATGCGTATGCGCACCCTGGAGCGTGTGTCTCTTTCCATCATCAAGTTTCAATCAGATTTCTTTTATAAAGGCCTGGGCATCATGCAACCGCTCACCTATGCCACCATTGCCCAAGACTTGGGCGTTAGCGAATCCACCATCTCCCCCGTGGTGCGCCACAAATATGCGGAAACCCCCTTTGGCACCTTTGCCCTCAGGGATTTCTTTAGCAGCACGGCAGGTATGGATGACAATCTGGAGACCATCTCTCGCCAACACGTCAAAAGCCACATCGTGCGCATGATAGACCAGGAAAACAAACAAAAGCCGCTCAGCGACCAGGAATTGGTGGATAACCTCAAAGAGCTGGGCATGACCGTATCCAGACGCATCATAGCCAAATACCGCTATGAAATGGGTATCTTAAACAGCCGTCTCAGAAGGAGCTAACTATATGCAGAATCATCAGGTTATCATTATTGGAGGAGGCCCGGGAGGCTATGAAACTGCCATCCGCTTAAACCAATATGGGATCGATTGCGCCGTGGTGGAAGCCCAGCGCGTGGGTGGCGTGTGCCTCAATCAGGGATGCATCCCCACCAAGGCCTTGGTAAAGAGTGCCGAATTGTGGCATGAGATGCAGGAAGCCACAGCTTTTGGGCTGCCCACAGCAGACTTGAAGCTGGATTATAAGAAGGTGGTGGAGCGCAAGGACAAGGTGGTGGATCAGCTTGTAGGCGGCATCGAATTCCTCTTTCGTAAACGCAATATCCCCATTTACAATCACAAAGCCACCAGCATCAATAAAAAAGGCGATCTGTGGAAGGTCTCCCTCGCCCAAGCCGATGCCATCACTGCACCCTATATCATCATTGCCACCGGCTCTGAATCCCGGTCTCTCCCCGGCATCAAGATCGATGAGGTGGATGTACTTTCCTCCACAGGCATGCTGCAGATAGAGGAGCTTCCCACCAGCCTGGCTGTTATCGGCGGCGGTGTGATTGGCTGTGAATTTGCCTCAATAATGAATAGCTTTGGCGTAAAGGTGCATATCATAGAGTTCCTGCCCCGCATCGTAGCCTTGGAAGACGAAGAGCTTTCCAAGCGACTGGGAATGGCTCTTAAAAAATCTGGCATCAAGATCAGCACCGGCGTGGGGCTCACCGCCATCAATAAAACCGATGCCGGGCTGGAGCTTACCCTTTCCAACGATAGCACCCTCACCGTGGATAAGGTCTTGATGAGCGTAGGCCGCAGCCCTGTTATGAATATCGATTGGCCACAGGGTGCCCCCGAGATGGACAAGGGCGCCATAGTGATAGATGACTTTATGCACAGCTCTTTGGATGGAGTATATGCCATCGGAGACGTGACAAACAAGCTGGCTTTGGCACACACCGCCAGCAAGCAGGGCATGATAGCCGCAGAGCATATTCACTGCCGGATACAGGGTAAACAGTGTGATATCCCTGCCCTGGAGTATGCCAATATCCCCCGCTGCACTTTCACCAGCCTGGAGCTGGCGTCTGTGGGTCTTAGCGAAGCCGATGCCAAAGAGCGTTTTGGTGAAATCATCGTGGGCAAATTCCCCTTTACGGCATCCGGCAAAGCCCTCGCTATGGGCAATGCCAATGGACTTGTAAAGACCATTGCCCGCGCAGACACTCAGGAACTGGTGGGAATGCACATCCTGGGGCCCAACGCTGCCGAATTGATAGCCCAGGGTGCCATCCTCATCGCTCAGGGCGCCAAGGCAGAGGCAGCGGAAGCCATCACCTTTGCCCATCCCACTTTATCTGAAGCAATCAAGGAATCCATCGAGGATATCCGCAAGCTTTCCATACACAAAATTTAATCAAAAAAGGAGGTATCATGCAGATTACGATTACTGCCCGCCACTTTGAGCTAACCAAGGCCATCAGGGATTATGTGGAATCTTCCTGCCTTAAAATCCAGAAGTACTTTGACCACATCATCTACATGCACATCACTCTGGCTTTGGAAAACAACCGCAACCTCTGCGAAATTTCGCTGGGTGCATCCAGATTCAACCTGCAAAGCCAAGCTGAGGAGATGGATATGTATCTCTCCATTGATACAGCTTTGGACAGAATGGAAGCCCAGATCAAAAAGCTCAAAGACCGTGTGACCGACCACCAAAAGAAAGCTCTCAAAGACCACTTCCGAGACTTCTCCCGAGCCACTGAAATCGAAGTGAATACCGAAAGCCGAGCCCGTAAAACTGTCAAAACCAAACGCGTCGTACCTGAAAGCATGGACATTCAGGAAGCGATGGAGAAAATTGATGGCATGAAAGAGGAATTCCTCATCTTTAGAAATGTAGAAACTGACCGCTTGAACGTCTTGGTGAAAAAAGACGCCGAGCATTATAAACTGTTTGAACCATAAACACTTGCTGATATATCCTCCCTCCGCCACAGGCCTGATAGCCTCACGCGGAGGGAGGATGCCCAGCAGCTATCATGGAGATACAATATGCGGGAACTTACTGTAAAAGAACTGTTTGACTACAAAAAGAAAGACCTCGCCCTTTCCATCGTCACCGAGCCGGAAACCCTAAACAAAAAGATCAGCTCTCCCCACGTGAATCGTCCCGGCCTTGCCATCACCGGCTGGCTGGAGGTTTTCACCCCGGAGCGCATCCAGATCTTTGGCGAGGCAGAGGTGCGCTATCTGCAAAGCATCAGCAAAGACCTGATGTTGGAGCGCCTGGGCAATCTCTTCAAGACGGATATCCCCTGCGTGATTATCAGCAAGGGGCTCACCCTGCCTCCGCTGGTGGAACACCTGGCAAACGACCTCAATATCGCCCTCCTCTCCAGCCGTCTTTCCACCCTGCAATTGATTTACCAGCTCAACCGCTTTCTGCAGGATGTATTCGCCCTGGAAAAGACCATCCACGGCACCCTCGTGGACGTATTCGGTTTGGGCATCCTGCTCACCGGCAAAAGCGGCATTGGCAAAAGCGAATGTGCCCTGGATTTGGTGAATCGCGGCCACAGCCTCGTGGGCGATGATTTGATCGCCATGCGCCTCATAAACGACCAATTGATAGGCAAAAGCGGCAGAGACTTTGGCTTCTTTATGGAAATCCGCGGCGTGGGTTTTGTGAATGTGGACAAGATGTTTGGCATCGAAAGGGTGCGCCACCAAAAGACAATCGACATGCAGATCGAGCTGATGCCCTGGCAGGAAAACATGGATTACGAGCGCATCGGACTCACCAGCAACTATGTGGAACACCTTGGCATCAAGCTCCCCATCATCTACCTGCCCGTATCTCCGGGAAAGAGCGTCTCCGTGGTGGTGGAAGTTGCCGCCAAAAACCAACTGCTGAAAGGCGTTGGTTATGATGCTGCAGAAGATTTTAACCGCAGGCTAAACGAAGAAATCCGCAAACAGACACTGTTTAAGAAGAACAAGGCTATGGACGATGATCAGCAAAACGGTAAAGATAACTAACCGCCTGGGCTTGCACGCGCGTCCCTCTGCCCTCCTGGTAAAGGCAGCCACCAAATACCGCTCCGAATTTCACATCGAAAAAGACGGCATGAAGGTGAATGGCAAAAGCATCTTGGGCGTGATGATGCTTGCTGCAGAGCATGGCAGCACACTGGTTTTAACCGCCGAAGGTGTGGATGCAGAATACCTTTTGGAGGAAATCTCCGCCCTCATCGAACAAGGCTTTGGAGATGAGTAAAGTATACAAAGGGAATACCATCAATGCCGGTATCCATATCGGCAAAGCCCGGTTTTTATCCTCCCTATCCCAGATAGTTCCCTCCCACAAAGTTACGTCCGAAGAAGCTGCCCAAGAGTTTAACCATCTCACCACTGCCCTGCAAAAGGCATCCGCCCAGATTGCAGATATCCTTGCCACCCTGCCCTCTGATGGGGCAGAACGCGAAATCTTCGACGCCCATCAGATGATCCTGCACGATCCTGACCTGCTTGCCAGATTGGAGCACCTGGTACACACGGATGGATACAATTCCGCCCAAGCCATCCGCACCGCCTTTGAAGAGGTGATTCACACATTTAATGGAATGCAAAACGACTTTTTTGCCCAGCGTGCAGCCGATTATAAAGACTTGCAACAGCGCATTCTGGTGATACTTTTGGGAGATGTGGCTGATCCCCTTGCCGCCTTTTTGCCCTCCGAGGTGCTCTTTGCCTCGGAGACCAGCCCCAGCCTCGTGATCGCCATGGCAGATAAAGGCATCCCCGCTTGGGTGAGCCAGAAAGGCGCTTACACCTCTCATGCCGCAATCCTTTCCCGTGGCTTGGATATTGTGGCGCTCTCCTCCATACACGATCTGCCAGACTTGGTGAAAGACGGAGACATGGTAGTGGTGGACGCCATCGAGGGCAAGCTGATAGTGGCTCCCGATGAGGATACCCTCCAGCACTATCAACAGCTGCAAGAGCGCCTGCAATCTGCCGATGCCTTGGATCAGGCGGCTGCCCTCAAACCCGCCATCACCCAAAATGGACGCACCATCAAGGTCTTGGCAAATATAGAATTACCCTCGGAATCTGCCACATTGAAAGATGCTGGAGCAGAAGGCATAGGGCTATTTAGAACAGAATTTCTATATCTGGATCAAAGCTCCCTGCCCTCTCAAGAGCAGCAATACCAACACTATCTCACAGTTGCCCGCCAGATGGCGCCCCATCCCGTCACCATCCGCACCTTCGATTTGGGTGGAGACAAGCTTTCCCACCTCATCCCCTCAGAACGCGAAGACAATCCCTATCTGGGCTGTCGTGGGCTCAGGTTTTCACTTTCCCGCAAGGATATCTTCAAAACCCAACTCAAAGCCGTTTTGCGTGCCGCCCTTCATGGCGATTTGCGCCTGATGTTTCCCATGGTCAATGATGTTACCGATCTGCGTGCCGCCAGAGAATTGGTGCAAAAATGCAGTGAGGAATTGACTGAGGAGGGGATTGAGCATAAGGCAGACATCCCCCTGGGAGTGATGATTGAGGTGCCCTCCGCTGCCTTGTGTGCCCAAGAGCTGGCGCAAGAGGCAGATTTCTTTAGCCTGGGCACCAACGATCTTGCCCAATACACCCTGGCTGTAGACCGCAATTCAGATGCCCTTGCCAAGAAATATATCCAACACCACCCTGCCGTTATCCGCTTGATAGCCTTCACCATAGCCGCTGCCAAAGAGGCTGGCATCCCTGTGGCAGTATGTGGTGAAATGTCTTCCATACCCAAATACATCCCGCTTTTGGTGGGCATGGGCATAGATGAGCTCAGCGTTCCTCCCCGCAGGGTTGCCCGCTGCAAAACGATTATCCGCGCTTGTGATCAGGCGTTGGAAGATACCCTGCAAAGCACCCAGCCACACAGTTTGACGGCGTTGGAAAAGCTGATAAACCAAGACTTTAATAAATACTACCAGATTTGAGGTCCACATGATTCAATTCGATTATCGCAATATGCTATATTCCCTGCAACTTAAGCGGGCTCTCAGCCCCCAGCAGATTGAGGATATGCAGGATGCCATCCAAGAGGCACATCAGGAAATTGAGGCACATCGCAAAGCCGATATCCTGGGCTTTTATGCCTTGCCAGAACAGGATACCGCTCATATCGATAGCTTTATCCAGCAAATCGATCCCCGTTTTGATACGATGCTGGTTTTGGGCATCGGTGGCTCTGCATTGGGCAATAAGGCACTGTATTCGGCACTGCGCACAGAGCGCAAGCTGCCCCGCCGTGTATTGGTGTATGACAATGTAGATCCCGTCTTTTTGCATGAGATATTGGCTGAAATCGATCTGGAAACCACCCTCTTCAATGTGATCACCAAAAGCGGAACCACTGCCGAAACGATGGCAGGCTACATGATTCTCACGGATATCATCAAACAGCGTTTCCCGGATGATTATACCAAGCGCATCATCATTACCACAGACAGGGAGAAGGGCTTTTTGCGCCAGGTAATCCAGAAAGAAGGCTATCAGTCTTTTATCGTGCCAGACAACGTAGGCGGACGCTTCTCTGTTCTTACGGATGTGGGGCTGCTCTCGTCTGCATTTGCTGGCATGGATATTGCCCAGCTTCTCAAAGGCGCTGCTGCCATGAGAGAGCGCTGCAATAATAGCGATATCTGGGCAAACCCTGCCTACCTCAACGGCGTGATGCACTTTCTTTATATGCGCCAGGGCAAAAATATCAGCGTGATGATGCCCTATTCCAATTCCCTGTACGATATGGCGGATTGGTATCGCCAGCTGTGGGCGGAAAGCCTGGGCAAGCGT
>JAAYQD010000138.1 GCA_012519465.1 Candidatus Cloacimonadota bacterium | reverse complement strand
GAATAGAGGCCGCGCTTGAGATAGAACTCTCCCAGGCTGGTATAAGCACGTGGATTTGAAGGATACAGGTGGGTGGCGCTCTCAAGGAGCTGGATGGCATGCAGCCAGTTTGTTTGCATCAGTGCCTCAGCCCTGAGGATGAGGTGTTTGAGGCCGTTTTCCTTCATTTATATATCCTTATGAATTACCTATTTTCCAAATCCGCCATGATTTCATCAATGGCGCGCTGCAATTGGGGATCGTAGTCCTCAATGATATCGTTGGGTGTGTTTTCCACGATGATATCCGGCACGGCGCCATTGCCTTCCATATTGGTGCCATCCATCCGATACCAGCCGCTGCGGGGCAGACGCATGGTGGAACCATCAATCAGCTTGTATTCTGTGGTGCCGATCACTGCTCCGCTGGAGGGGTATCCCACCACTTTGCCCAGCTTCAATTCTTTGTAAACGATGGGGAATATCTCGCCATCGGAAAAGGAATGTTGATCCACCAAGACGATGCTGGGCCTATCCCACACGCGGGAGGGCTCGCGCATTGGTCCGGGACGCCAGCGGCGGGAGGTGGAGAAGGCATATTGTTTCTTTTGCAGGAGGGAGATGATGGAATCGTGCACATAACCGCCGGTGTTGCCACGGACGTCGATAATCAGTGCTTTTTTATCCATATTATCACGATAGAGATCGCGGGTGAAGTTTTCATAATCTGTGTAACCCATACCGGGGATATGGATATAGCCCACCTCTCCATTGGTCTGAACTTCCACTATTTCACGGCGTTTCTCTATGCGATAGGCATAATCCAGGCGGCGCAATTCCATATAGGAAAGCCCTTTCATTTCTGCATCAAAAGGCTCTTGATCACGTTCAAAGCGCAGTTGGATGCGGCGGCCTGTCTTATCTGCCAACAGGGAATCCAGAGAGGTGTTGTGGGAGAGCTCAATACCATCGATATGGGTGAGGATATCGCCGGGGCGGAGCCTATAAAGCTGTGCCAAACGGGTATCCGGGTAAACGAAGGAGACCATGCGCCCCTTTATATCGAGTTCAATGGGCTCAAACTCGATGCCCAAGTATGTGGTAGAGCGGTATGCCACCCTGGAATCTCTGCGAGGGTAAAAACCGGTGTGGGAGGCATTTACATCCCCAATCATTTCGTTCACAATGTCTGCAATATCGCCAATATTGCGTGCCTTTTGGGCATAGGGCAGATAGCGGTCGTAAAGGGCTTGCCAATCTTGACCGTGCATATCGGGATCGTAAAAGCTGTTGCCAAATGCGCCCCAAACCTCTTCAAAGACGCGGGTATTGAGGGTGGCTACATCCCATTCATAATCGAAGGAGATGGGGATATCCTTGCCTGAACCGCCAATGGGTTGATAGCGTAGGACGTCGTTTGACAGATAGTAAAAGGTATCATCTATCTCCAAAAATCCCCAGGTATCCTTGCCAAAATTGGCTTCTTCCTTGATGCTTTGGCCATAGATATTGGCAGATTGCAGGGTGCTTGCTTTGTTTGCAAAGTAACCATTTACCACATAGTAGAAGGTGCTATCCGCTTTCAT
>JAAYQD010000137.1 GCA_012519465.1 Candidatus Cloacimonadota bacterium | reverse complement strand
GCAGGCTGGGATCCATGGTGGTTTCCCAAAGCTGGTCGGGGTTCATCTCACCCAAGCCCTTATAGCGCTGCACAATCACGCCTTTATCTCCAAATTCAGCTATTGCTTCGTCACGCTCCCCTTCTGTATAAACATATTTCTTTTGTCTGCCCTTGCGCACCAAAAAGAGCGGCGGCATGGCGATATACAGATGGCCGTTTTCGATGAGGGGACGCATATAGCGATAGAAGAAGGTCATCAGCAGGGTGCTGATATGAGCGCCGTCCACGTCTGCGTCTGCCATGATAATCACCTTATGATAGCGAATCTTGGAGACGTCAAAATCCTGCCCCACTCCGGCACCAAGCGCCAGGATGATGGGCTGGATCTTATCATTATTTAACACTCTATCCACCCGTGCTTTCTCTGTATTGAGCATCTTGCCCCAGAGGGGAAGAATGGCTTGAAAGCTACGCTCCCGCCCCTGCTTGGCACTGCCGCCTGCAGAATCACCCTCCACCATGAAGATTTCCGTCTTGGTGGGATCGTTGATGCTGCAATCCGCCAGTTTGCCGGGCAGGGAACCGCTTTCCAAGACTGATTTACGACGGGTGAGCTCACGTGCCTTGCGCGCTGCCTCGCGGGAGCGGGCAGCAAGGATGCTCTTCATGGTAATCGTCTTGGCTTCATTGGGATGCTCTTCAAAATAGGTGTTCAGTTTTTCAAACACAGTGGATGCCACAAAGCCTTCCACCTCACTGTTTTGCAGCTTGGTCTTGGTCTGCCCCTCAAACTGGGGATCGCCGATTTTGACGCTCAAAACAGCCGTGATGCCTTCGCGGATATCTTCACCGGTGGGGCTAACCTTCTCATTTTTGAGCAAATCTGCGCTGCGGATATAATTATTTACCGCACGTGTGAGCCCCGCCTTGAAGCCACTGAGGTGGGTTCCGCCCTCGATGGTATTGATATTATTGGCAAAACTGAAGATGTTTTCCTGATATCCTTCGTTGTATTGCAGGGAAAGCTCCACTTCCATACCTTCTCTGGAGGCAGACATATAGAAGGGTTTTGTGCCCAGGGGCTTCTTGTTTTGGTTCAGATATTCCACAAAGCTCACGATGCCACCATCATATTTGAACTCATGTTTGCGATGGTCACGCTGGTCTTCCAGCACGATATTCACGCCACCATTAAGGAAAGCCAGCTCACGCAGACGGGTGGTGAGGTAATCGAAAGAGAAGGTAACCGTCTCAAAGATAGTGGGATCCGGCTTGAAGGTGATAAAGGTGCCATTGCGGTCTGTATCTCCCAAAACCTGCAATTTGGTGACGGGTATCCCCCGCTCATAGCGTTGATAGTGTATTTTCCCATGTTTATGAATGCGCACTTCCAGATATTCAGAAAGAGCTACCACCACGGAAACGCCCACGCCGTGCAAGCCGCCGGATACTTTATAGCTTTTATCGTCGAACTTGCCACCGGCATGCAAGACGGTCATAACCACCTGCACAGCAGGGATTTTCATCTCCGGATGCAAGTCCACGGGAATACCGCGGCCGTTGTCTGAGATTTCAACGGCTCCATCTGCGGTAAGAGTCACCCTGATATCGTCGCAAAACCCCGCCAAAGCTTCGTCAATGGAGTTATCCACAACCTCATATACAAGGTGATGTAAGCCGCGCTCTGTGGTGCCACCGATATACATGGCAGGACGCTTGCGAACAGCCTCCAGCCCTTTCAGCACCTTAATATTGTCGGCATTGTAGTTTTGATCAATCATAATATATTGTCTCCCATAAGTTTAAGCCGTCATATCAGAAGCAGGCAACGTGCTCTTCCAAAAGGAATGGCTTATTAATCAGTATCTGTATGCCAGGATATTAAATAGGCGTTTTTTGTCAAGTCTAACGTGTTCTTATTTTCAAGAGTTAAAGATTTATCTTTCAATGGGTTATGGATTGTTTTGAAAACTTTGTAAAAATAGATATAAAAAACTCTATTCCAAGCCCAGATTTGCCGTTTTGGGATGAGGAAATTGCCCCACATATTTGCATGTTTCTGCCCTGAATCTTACGCCCACAGTATCAATGTCTTATCCTGACATAGGTTGACACTTTTATCACCCTTTTTTTGTCATTTTGTTTATTCTTTTGAGTTTTTTTTATGGATATGCCAAAATGATGAGCTGGAGCATAGCTCATCGG
>JAAYQD010000136.1 GCA_012519465.1 Candidatus Cloacimonadota bacterium | reverse complement strand
TGGCGTCTTCCTTTTCATAGGTGCAATTTGCCTCGGTGAGATAGCTGAGCACCTCTTCCACCACGCCTTCCGCGCGCAGGGTCTTTTCGGATACCCAGCCATCAAAGACCACGTCAAACTTCTCCAGGCTGAGGCGCTGCATCTCCAAAAGCTCGGAGAGGGCAAATTCCTTGAGGTGGTCCATACGGTCTTTTTCCGTCATCATAAATACCTTCACGCCTTCCAGGGCATTGAGGCGCTGGGCAAGGTGTTTTACGTATTCGCCATGATAGGCTTCAAAGGGAAACTCCCCAATCCTCTCACCATGCAGCTCGCGCAGGCGCAGCTCCAAGGATTCAGCTAAGATATCCACCTGATTGCCGGCATCGTTGATATAAAACTCCCGGGCGGGATCAAAGCCCACATACTTCATCACGCGGTACAGCGTATCTCCAAAGGCGGCGGCACGGGCACTCACGATATTTAGGGGACCGGTGGGGTTTGCGCTCACAAATTCCAGGAGGATCTTTTCGCCCTTGCCCATGTCACTGGCTGCGTATTGGGCTCCTTGTTCGTGTATGTACCACAGCATATTCTGAAACAGAGAGGGGGAGAGGTGGAAGTTGATAAAGCCGGGACCGGCAATCTCCAGTTTCTTATAGAACTTATTCTTTTTGAGGCCTTTGATGAGGGCTTCTGCCAATGCCTTGGGAGCCATCTTGTTTTCTTTGGCAAGCACCATGGCGGCGTTGGTGGAGAAATCCCCAAAATCGGGGTTGTTGGGCACTTCCACGGTGTATTCCTTGTCTTGGGAAAGCTGTAGTGCCTGCAGGGTCTCGTCTATGTTTTGGCGTATTATCTCTTTTATCATGATTCTTTTTGCTCTTTTGTATCTGCTACTTTTTTAAAGATTTCATCTATATCATAATATTGGCGGGTGTGGGGCAGGAAGATATGCACCACCACATCTGCCAGGTCGATCAATATCCAATGTCCAAAGTCTATGCCTTCTTTGCCTATCACGTGCAGCCTGTGCTCTTTTGCCATATCCAAAAGGTGGTTGGCAATGGCCTTGTTATGCTGATCCACGGAACCCTCGCAAACCACGATGATATCTGTGTATCCGCTGTTGTTTTTCACGTCATAGACGTCTATATTACCGGCGTTCTTTTCGTTTAACCATCCGATGATGGCTTCCAGTTTGGCTTTGTCTGCCAAAAGAGCCTCCTTTATTTCTTTTTTATAAATTCTTGATAGTCGCGCCCCAGGATGATGGTGAAAGGTGCCTCCGGATCATCCATCAGCGCCATCGTGTGGCGTTGGATGCCGGTCATCGCCTGCAGGCGTTTCAGGTCTTCCTCATCTTGGGTACGAGCCACTATGATGCTCTTGTCGTATATCGGTTTGGGTGTATCGCTCAGCTTTATCACCTCGATATTCTTTGTGCCAATGTATTGGGCGTAAGTGCTTGCCAGATCCTCATAACCGCATCCGTTGGATACAATTACCTTGATGGCAGGCATTTGGTCTTCCCCGCTGGGCTTGAAGTCTTCCTCGCTCAGATAATCCCGCAATAATATGAAAACCACAGCCAAGATCAGCACCGTGATTACGCCAATGAACCACCAGCGACTCTTTGAGTGCAGTGTTTTTGAAGTGGGCTTATCTGTCAAACTCAAAGCCTTATTCCTTGTCGGCAAAGTAATTGGCAAAGGCAGTATGCAGGCGCTGCCAGGCATCTTCAAATGCCTCTGGGATCACCCGCCTGCCGCCAATCACACACATAAAGTTATCATCCCCAATCCAGCGGGGAACCGCATGCAGATGCAGGTGGCTGGCTATCCCCGCTCCCGCTGCTTTGCCTAAGTTGATGCCGATGTTGATGCCCTCCACGTCGTACTGCTGTTTGAAGATTTGCTCACACACCTGGGTAAGCTGCATCAATTCCAACAGGGTGGCATCACCGAGGTCGCTCAGGTTACTCTCGTGGGCATAGGGCACCACCATCAGGTGGCCATTGTTGTATGGATAAAGGTTGATCACCACATACACATGCTTGCCGCGGTGGACGATGAGGTTTTCCCTGTCTTTTCCTTCATCTTTGAAGCGGCAAAGCACGCAATCATCAGGAGTGTCTCCCATGATATAATCCATGCGCCAGGGAGAGTAGAGATAGCGATCAGTCATCGTCATCCTCATCCTCGTCAAAGAAATCACCTGATTCCATAAACATTTTCAGCAGATCTTCTGGGAAGTCACCGAGATCGATGGAATTATCATTGGGCTTTTCAGGTAATCCCTCTCTAAAATTCAGAACGCTGTCTTCCGTCATCTCAGAAAAATATACAAGGTTGTATCCCAGAAGCGAGCAATCTTTACCAATTTTACTGTTCACGATGATAGAAAAAGGACCGATATAGCTTCCCTCTCCGATGTGAGTATCCCCTTTGATGACACAGTGATTCCAGATCTCCACATCCGGTTCCAGGGTCACGTCGTCCTCAATATAGATACTGGCGGGATTGTGCATCATCACCCCGTTATTCATCCAGTGTTTACGGATGCTATCGATGAATTCATCTTCCAGAGCGGCAAGCTGCTCTTGGGAGTTTATCCCTGATACTTCAATCAAACGCTCCAACACGATGGAGGCGATGGATTTGCCCTGATTGCGCAGGATGGCAAGGGTATCCGTGAGGTAGTACTCCCCCTGCTCGTTTTGGTTGGAGATATTATCCAGAGCGGCAAACATATCTTGGGTCTTAAAGCAGTAGATGCCGGTATTCCACTCCTTGATGGCTTTCTGGGCATCGGTGGCGTCCTTAAATTCCACAATGCCGCTTACCATCCCGCCTTCATCCCTCAGGATGCGGCCATAACGCCCGGGATCATCCAAAAAGCCGGTGAGCAGAGTGCAGGAAGCACCGCTCTCACGATGGGTCTTTACCAGGTGGGAAAGGGTCTCGCGGCTAAGAAGCGGAACGTCTCCACACAGGATCAACACATCCCCGTCATCGCCTTGAAAGGCATCAGCAGCACACATCACGGCATGCCCCGTGCCCAATTGCTCTGCCTGTTCCACAAATTCTATGCGCTCATCAGCTTCCAGCAGCTGGATCACGCTTTCCTTCTGATGCCCCACCACCACGGCTATTTTGTGGCAATCCACCGCTAAGGCAGTATTCACAACACGTTCTATCATCGGCTTTCCCGCTATGGGAAACATCACTTTTGCCATGGAAGATTTCATCCTGGTGCCTTTGCCGGCAGCCAAGATAATGGCTGAAAGTGGTCTCATGAGCATTCCTCCATAGTGTGCAGGGCGTCTTTTAGCTCCTGCATGGTTTTATTGAGTGTGGGATGGATCAAATCCGGCTGCAGCTCACACAAAGGCTGCAAACAGAACATCCTGTCTTGCACAAAAGGATGCGGAATCTGCAGATTGGGCAAGTCCAAATGCTGTTGCCCATAAAAAAGAATATCGATATCGATCAGCCTGGGTCCCCACTTGCCTGTATCCGTGCGCCCCATTTGGGCTTCTATCGCCTTTGCCAGCTGCAACAGCTCCAGAGGCAATAGGGATGTCTGCACCTTGATCACCTGATTCACAAAGTCTGGCTGCTCTACCCTGCCCCACGCTGGGGAGTGATGGAGGCTGGATTGGCTGAGGATCTCCACGCCGCTTTGCAGTAACAGCCGCCTCGCCTCTGCCAATTGCAGAGCTGGATTGCCCAGATTGGCTCCCAGCCCCAGCCATGCTGTATTCAGCGGTCTTTGCACAGTTGCACTTCCACGCTGGCAAGGGTTCCCTGTATGGGCACCGAGGGCTTTTTGATGCACAGCTCCACCCTGCACAGCAAGGGGTATTTTTCTATCAAAAGATCTGCCAATACATTGGCACACACTTCCAGAAGGTGAAATTGCTGTGTCTCCATTACCTCCCGGATGTCTGCATACACGTTTGTATAATCGATGGTATCTTCCAGATGGCGGATGGACGCATCCAGTGCGCAATCCGTATGCAAGCGGGCACTCACGATAAAGCGTTGCCCCAGGCTGCGCTCCTCGTCGTGCGTGCCATGAAAGCCATAAAACACCATCTCATTCAGTTTTATTATCATCCAATTCCTCTATATTCACCACGATACGTTTGCCGTATTTGCGGTCTATTAATCCAATCAATAAAAAGCTGAGCGCCATCACGCCAAAAGCTATCCCCACGCTCGCCAGCTCCGAAAGATAACGATGCGCCATCATAAAGGAAACAAACAGCAGTGCCAGAGGCAGGCCAAAGATGAGCAAAGCAGAGCCCACCCTTGCACCCGGATTGATGTGGAGTTGCACCACATCCCCCTCTTTGAGAGGCAGTGTGCTGTGCACCTCAAAGATGGCTGGCTCGTCTTTCTTGAAGCAAAAGCCGCGCATGGTGCAAGAGCTGCACCCCTGCCCGCGCATCAGCTCCACGCGCACCTTTTCTCCATCTATGGATAACACCTTGCCCAGGTCGTCTTTCTGCTCGTCAAAGCCGCTCACTGTATCTCCTTTATCTTGGCGATAATAGCTGTGGAGGATAATCCTTCACGGAAGGGCAGGCTATGCACGCTGCCGCCGCGGGATGTCACCAGATCTGCGCCCACGATATCCGCCACCTGCCAATCTCCTCCTTTCACGAGGATATCCGGCTGCAATTTGTGGATCAGCTCATAGGGCGTATCTTCAGAAAAGATACACACATAATCCACGCTTGTCAAGGCCGCCACCAAGAGTGCTCTATCGGTTTCAGACACGATGGGACGGCTCTGTCCCTTCAGCCTCCTCACGCTGGCATCATCATTGAGCCCCAATACCAGAATATCGCCCAAAGCCCTCGCCTCTTCCAGATACTGGGCATGCCCGGCATGAAGCAGGTCAAAACATCCGTTGGTAAATACCACTCGCTTGCCTGCCTGGCGCTCATCTTCCAGGATGCCAGCCAGCTGGTCTGCCGTTAAAATCTTATCCTTGATCATTTAAGGATTCCACTATCTCTTCTATGGATACAACCGCCGTGCCGCGCTTGCCACACACCACGCCTGCTGCATGATTGGCAATCTTTGCCGCCTTATCTATGGAAGCTCCGCTGATCCATGCCAAAGTGAGAACGCTGATCACGGTATCTCCGGCGCCGGATACATCGAATACCTCTCTGGCAACCGTGGGCAAATGCCTCACCTCGCCATCGGAAAAGATAGACATCCCCAGTGCCCCGCGCGTAACCACCAAATAATTCACCGCCAGCTTTTCACGCAATTCACTGACAGCCTCCAAAAGGCTTTCTTCATCAGGCAGGATTTTGCCAATGCTATTTTGCAGCTCGCTGAAATTGGGCTTGAAGAGATCCACCTCCCGATAGTTAAAAAAGTGGCGATACTTTGGATCCACAGTCACGGGAATGCCCGCCTTTTTGGCACTGGCAATGGCGGAGGCTATTAGAGCCGGGGTCATCAAACCCTTGTCATAATCCTCTATAATCAGTGCATCACAGCTGGGAAGCTGCCTCTGGATGATCTCTATCAATTGCTCTTCCACACCAGAATCCACCGTACAGCTATCCTCATAATCAATACGCACTATCTGCTGGTTTCTTGCCATCACCCGAGTTTTCAGAGTGCTGCGGCGCGTGGGAACCGTCAACAGCGAATCTGTGGGAATGCCGGCATTTGACAATATCTCCCGCATCTCCTCTGCCGCCGCATCCTCGCCATGCATGCCCACCAAACACACTTGTGCACCCAAAAAGCGCAGGTTCAGCGCCACGTTTGCCGCTCCGCCCAAGCGATATTCCTCTCGGGCAGCTTCCAGGATGGGCACCGGGGCTTCCTGGGAAATACGCTCCACATTGCCCCAGATATAGTGATCCAACATCAAATCCCCCAACACCATCACTTTGCGCTGGGGAAACTGTGCAAAAATATCCTTATACATCATATTTAGTTCTCCACGGGGTACTTGCCATTGAAGCAGGCATAGCAATAATGATCCGGATGCCCCACACAGGTTCTGATGCCGGGTATATCCAGGTGTCGCAGGCTGTCTGCACCAAAAAAGCTTGTGATTTCATCCACAGACATCCGGTTTGCCACCAGTTCATCACGATTGGGCGTATCTATCCCAAAAAAACAGGAATAGCGCACCTGCGGCGAACCAATACGCAGATGAATCTCTTTGGCTCCGGCATCGCGGATCAGGCTCACAATCTTGCCGATGGTACCGCCCCGCACGATGGAATCATCTATCAATACCACCCTTTTGCCATCAAAGAAATTGGGCAGCACGTTATACTTTTGCCTCACGCCCT
>JAAYQD010000135.1 GCA_012519465.1 Candidatus Cloacimonadota bacterium | reverse complement strand
CGCTTCGCTCAAGTTGAGCGTGCTTCACACTGTCAGATAGCGGCTGATGCCTATTTTGAATTAGTATAATCCTTTGTAATTAGTTGTTAAATAAAGCGCCCCATTATTCCTCATTCCTCTTTCATCATTCATCGCGAGCGAAGCGAGCTCCCTAAGAGAGTCTCGCCAGAGACGATATTTTAGGTCAACTCCAGCAATAATAATATGTTACGAGTCTCGGAGAGACGGCATTTTAGGTTAGCTATTTTTTATAAACCACGAATTACTGAGTTCGCTACGCTCGCAGAGATTAGAGACCCGAGGCCAGAGGTCAGGGTAGCGGCGTTCCGCCGCTTTACTGAAACCTGAAACCTTTTTTATCACCAATTCAAAATAGATTTGGCTTGAAGCCCCACCGCAATCATTCGTCATTCATTATTCATAATTCATCGCGAGCAAAGCGAGCTTACTCCTTCCCTATTAGATGTGCTTGTGATGTGGTTGTCTCTCCCAGCGGATTGCTGGGTATCGCAACGGCATCACAAGCGTATCTCAATAAGAGCCAAGCTGGAGGGCTCGCACTAACTCCTTTTTTTCTAACCACGAATTACTGAGTTCGCTACGCTCACAAGGGGGGGCTTCGCCGCAGGGAACAGTGGACAGTGGACAGTGAACAAGGGCTGAGACTATTTAGAATTAGTGTAATTCGCTGAATTAGGGTAATTCGTGGTTTATAAAAACTTACAGTTGTCATAAAATGCCGTCTCTCTGAGACTCAGGAGCTTGCTTCGCAAGCCAGAGGTTAGAGACCAGAGGCCAGAGGTCAGGGGCGGCTGACGCCGCAGAGATTAGGTGTTAGGGGTTAGGGCTGAGTCTATTTGAATTAGTGTAATTCGCTTAATTAGGGTAATTCGTGGTTAGAAAAAAGTCAGCCGCTTCCTGACAGTGCGAAGCACGCTCAACTTGAGCGAAGCGAATCTCAACCGCGAACTAAAAGTGAGCACTCAACTGGCGCGTCAGCGCCTCTCAACGCTTGCGAAGCAAGCCCCTGTCCCCTGTAACCTGTAACCTGAAACCTCGCGAACGCAGCTCGCCCTATACATAACAGAACTCACCCTGTAAAATGTCGCGCTATCTTCCAGCAGCAGCTGGTAGCTGTTGTCATATATAATATCATAATATTCCAGATCAAAGTGCAAGGGATTATCAGATTTGTAGATGCGGTAGGAATATGCATAAAGGACGGGCTGCCAGCTGAGGCTGATCTTGCCATTATGCTTTGTAATCTGGATGGTGGGGGGTGGTATGTGGGAGATCAGGGCGGCATCATCCATCAGGAATGCAATATTGGGGATGTGGTTTGCCACGCTTCCCAAAGGTGGGTTGTTGTGGTCAAAACCGGGCATATCAGTCTGGTAGTATCTGCTTCTGTAGGGGTAGTTTTCGTCTATCGTGGTATGCCAATACTTTTCCTGATGCCGGGCTCCTGCCGTCACCCTGCGGGTGCGGATGCCCAGGTTTGATCCCGTATAAGGGAAGGGGGTGATGGGGATGGGCACAGGGTTTGTGCCTGCGGCTCCATAGATGGGTCCCTCATACACCAGCGTATATCCCTGTGCGGATAGCCAGCCATTACTGAGGTTTGCCACATCTGTGTTTTTCATCCAAATCTGAAAGTCTTCCGAGGCGTCTGCATCCGCAAAGTGATTGCTATACACCAAAGCCTGGATGCTGCCTGCGCTGGCTTGGATTTCACTTGCGAGGTAGATGGTCTCTGCTACAAAATCATTGTGAGAGAAATTGAAGGGAAATGCCGCGTGGGTGCTGCTGCTCTGGGGATCCCCCACATGGAGAACATCCATCGTTTCCTTGAAAACCTTTATTGCCAGCAGCTCTGAGGTATTGTGTTGCAAATCCATATTGGTGGGCAGATCCACCCGGGAGAATACCTGATATTCGCCTTCGATGAGGGGAATCCAAGCTATCTGGTGAATGGCGGATTGCCCCGGAGCCAGCGGATCTGTTACCAAGAGTTGCTCTAAAACCTCATCACTATCGTGGTCCAACAGCTTCACCGTGTAGGAGGAGAGGCCGGTGGCGCCGGTATTGGTGACGGTTACCGCCAAGCTGAGGGGGCTGTTTGCCATACCCATGCTGTCTCCCCTAAAGCCAGTGATGGCAAGATCCATATTCTGCGCAAATTGCAGCATCACATTGGGATATTGGCTGTTGAGGTTGCCACTTCCTTCGGGCGGAGTGTGGTCTTGATTCCAGTGTTGATGGATATTACTCCCGCCATTGGTGGAGGCAAACATGGCGTAGGGGCTGCTGCCGCTGTTGCCAAAATCGGTTTCCACTGCCAAGATGAGATTGTCGCCCATGATGGCTATGGAGTTATCAAAGCCAAAGGTGTTCCAGCCTGCTTCGCTGAAGGTGTGGGTGCCATCTTTCACCACGGTGAGCCCCTGGATAAAGTCATCCCAGGTTTGGGGATTGAAGCTATTGGCGCTGGTGGTGCCGGCATAGATTTTGTAAGGAATGGGCACGGACGAGGGTTGCAGCACCTTCCAGGCGGCAGCCTCCAAAACTCCTTGCAAGCCGATGAGTGAGGAGGGGTAGATGGTGGCGGAGCGTTCATGTCCCCAATAGTGACCAAAGGGCTGGCGCTGGCCGCTATTCCCCGTGCCAATCACCACCGTTCCCAAGGGCAAGCCGCTGCCGCCGAGGGCGATATCATAATCTACAGCTTCAAACACGATGCGCAAGATGGCAGAGAAATCCCCTTCATCCATGGCGGTAAAGCGCACGGGCAGGATCACGGATTGACCACTGGTGAGGGATGTGGGCAGCTTGGTGGCATCCACGTCAAACATCGCCGCATCACTGCCGATGATGGATACATCGCCGGGGTTCAAGGTTAGGATTCCGGAACCCACGTTCGTCACGCTCACTTCCTGCCAGCCGGTGGGCGTATCCTGGTGCACCGTGCCAAAATCCAGGCTGTTGGGGCTGTTGTAGAAAACGGGGTTGAAGGGCGCTTCCTGCACCAGAAAGTTATCTATATCCAGATAGTAGTCTCCCCATCCGCAATAGGCGGAAAACCTGATGGTGACCACCTCTCCCGCATAGTCATTGAGGGGGATGATGCAGGTGGCAAAACTTGTGCTGGGGATGTGGTTGGCTCTATTGATGGTGTGGATGGTTTCAAATTGCTGGGAACCATTGAATGCCACTTGGATTTCCAGCTTATCATCCACATCCAAAAAGGTGGCATCCTGAGGATAATCGTAATAATCCACATAGCGATAATCAAACACTATCTGGGATTCATCCTGCAGCGGTCCCAGCGGCGGAGAGGTGGCGAATGAACTGTAATAATCGTACCACAGGCTTGCGCTGAGCGCGTGGCTGCCATCCGTGCCGTGATCGGGCATAACCAGCATATCCCCATCCCAATTGAAGGTGCTCAGCATGGTGCAGCTATCAAAATCCTGGCTATAGGGCAGGGGTTGAACGGGATCTTCCTGAGTGGTAAAGCTCCAGGTGGGGCAAGAGTTGAAATTGGCGCTGCCATAGGGATTGTGGGGCACTATCTTCCAATAATAGGTGGTATCATACTCCAGGGTGCCGGGGCTCCAGGAGGTGCTGCTCTGCTGGCTGTGGCTCACGGTGGGGTCGCCTTCCACAGGCAGGCTTTCGCCAAAATATAAATCGTATCCGGTGGGCATACCGCTGCCCGGAAGCCAGTTCAGTTGGGCGTCGATGGCTACGTCCTGATCTCCATGACGGGGGCTCACTATCCTGCAAGCTCCCGGGGGACGGGTATCCGTGATTCCCACTAAGGTGATATTGGGGCGCAGGTTGGAATTTGTGGTATTTGGAGGATTGTTTGTGCTGCTACTGCCTTGCTGAACTTTGCAGCCTGAATTAACCAACGTGCTCCTCCATTTAGCGTGGGGAGCCAGCACGATGGCGTTTTGGGTGCGCACGGTCACCAATAGGTGGCCGCCGTTGTATTGGTAATCATCTATATCGATGGTAAACCAAT
>JAAYQD010000134.1 GCA_012519465.1 Candidatus Cloacimonadota bacterium | reverse complement strand
GTGAAAGCGTAGAAGTTTCTGGCACCTCCTGCATTTCCGGAGGTGTTCTCATCCACGGCGATCACCAGGTTGGCCACATTATCATAATAGAATGGGGTAGTGAGATTGATGGTCATCCAGCCATTACTGACAAAAGTGACGTTTCCGTTGAACACTTCAGTTAGATTGGCAAATGACTCCCAGTTGCTATTACTGGTAAAGCTTGTCTTTGAGGTATTAGCCATATAGATTGTCCAGCTTTGGCTGTTATTAAATGATGTGTAGCTGCCGCAATAAAAGCTAAGGGAGGTAATATAACCACCAAGTGGTTGATTGATCTGGCTCTTGGTGTAAATCTGCTGGCTATAGCTATAGCTGGATTGGGCTCTGATTGGCAGATCAGAAGTTGTTCCCGTACCCGTACCTATGGTGACAGTTACTGCACTCAGGCTTGTTATGATGAACAAGCTGAAGCAAAGAAGTGAAACTAATGAAAGCCTATGTCTCATTGTATTGCCTCTCAATTTTATATTTTAAATAATTAGTGTAAAGCTACAGTGCCAAGTTTTTATTCATTCAACACATAGCCCTATATATGGAGAGACACATATTTGTCAAGTTATATTTTTACAAATCCAGGTTAATAAAATCCACGTATTTTATCACGGTTTGCTATAACTATAAAAATCAGGGTATTGGTATGTTTTGATGAATGGGATTTTGCATGCAGTGAGGGCTTTACGTTATGCCTTCTTGCCTGTTAACCACCCTTGTCTCTCCTTTGTCTCGGCAAGGGTGAGACAAGGGTGGTACAAGGGAGGCTAATGGGGAAGGCGCACGCTGCGCGTGCTTAAGGATCAGGGGACAGGGGCCAGGGAACAGGGGCTTCGCTAAAGCCAAGTCTATTTTGAATTAGTGAAATCCTTGTAATTCGAGTAATTCGTGGTTAAAAATGCGCACATTGCCCTCATTATTCGTCATTCTTTATTCATCGCGAGCGCAGCGAGCTCCCAACTCACCCTGCCCCCTGTTCCCTAACCCCTAAGCACGCCACAGCGTGCGCCCTAATCTCTGGCCTCTAACCTCTTGTCTCTTTAAATCAACCTATCCAACACCGGCAGCATTTCCCCTATGAACTCCTCAAATCTATCTTCCAGGATGGCAGTGCGCGTGAGCTGCATCAATTCCTGATAAAACCAGAGGCTGTGGATGGTGGCGAGCCGCATGCCCAAAATCTCCTTCATCCTGATAAGATGGCGGATATAGGCGCGGGAAAAGTGGCGGCAGGCATAGCAGCCACACTGGGGGTCGATGGGGCTAAAATCGTCTTCATAGCGTGCCGCTTTGATGATCATCTTGCCATGGCGGGTGAAGATGCTGCCTTTGCGGGCGTTGCGCGTGGGCATCACACAATCGAACATATCCACGCCGCGGGCGATGTTATTCAAGAGATCGGAGGGGGTGCCCACGCCCATCAGATAGCGGGGCTTGTCTTGCGGCAGGATGTCGTGCAAAAAGTCTGTAATGCGGAACATATCTTCCTTGGGTTCGCCCACTGCCAGGCCGCCGATGCTGTAGCCGGGGAAATCCATATCCATCAGCGCCAGGGCGGATTCCTGCCTCAGATCCTCATAGATGCCGCCTTGCACGATGCCAAAGAGGGCTTGATGTGCGTGGTTTGTAAAAGCCTTTTTGCCGCGTTCCGCCCAGCGCAGGGTGGTGGCAAGTGACTTGGTTACGTACTCACGGGTGGCAGGGAAAGGCGGGCATTCATCAAAGCTCATGATGATATCGGCGCCCAGTGCCTCTTGGGTGGCGATCACGCTTTCCGGGGTAAAGTGGTGACGGGAGCCATCGATATGGGATTGAAACTGCACGCCATCGCGCCCAATCTTGCGCAGGGCAGCCAGGCTCATCACCTGAAAGCCTCCGCTATCGGTGAGCATGGGGCGGTCCCAGGAGATGAATTTGTGCAGACCTCCCGCTTTTTGGATCAGCTCCGCTCCCGGTCTCAAATAGAGGTGATAGGTATTGCCAAGGATGATCTGGGCGTGGATATCCTTCAGTTCGTGGGGGCTCATCGCCTTCACCGTGCCCAAAGTGCCCACGGGCATGAATACCGGCGTCTGGATCTTGCCGTGATCCGTCTCTATCGTGCCGGCACGTGCTTTGCCGCAGGTGGCCTCAAGGGTAAATTTGAACATCCCTTGCGTTTCCTTCAGTTTGCCATCATGCGCATCAAGAGCTTGGAAATATCCCCATAAAAAGCCAAAATCATGAGTAGCAGCAGCAGGGTGAGGCCTATCCGTTGCAGGATTGCCTGCACTTTCAGCGATACGGGACGGCGGATGATGCCCTCGATGATGCAAAAGAGGATGTGGCCGCCATCCAGGATGGGGATGGGGAGGAGATTCATGATCATGAGGATGAGGCTGATGCTGCCAAAGAAAAGCACCAGATAGCTGATGCCTTTGGCGCCCACCTGGTTGCTCATGGAGGCTATCATCACGGGACCGCCGATATTGCGCGCCAATTGTTCCGGCTTGGCAAAGAGCTTGAAGAGACCGGCATAATTGCGCCCGATAAAGCCAAATGCTGATGCCGTGCCATAGCCAAGCGCCTGTTTGATACCAAAGCGTTGCTGGCTCTTGACGGGCTGGATATTGGTGATGCCAATCAGACGTTCTTCGCCCAAGGTGACGTTGCTTTCCAGCTCCACCACCCGCTTGATGATCTTGCCATCCCTGATGAGGGTGAGCAGCACAGAATCGCTGGGGGAGCCCAATATCTTTTGCCGCATCTCATACCAATCATCCACCTTCAGGCTATCCACGCCGATCACTATATCTCCACTGCGGATGCCGGCACGCCAAGCGCTCATGCCTGCATAAACCTCGCCGATTTGGGTGCTCATGGCGGGGCTGAGGCTGCGTATCAGGCTATCGACCTGGGCGGCGGGGATTTCCACCGTCAG
>JAAYQD010000133.1 GCA_012519465.1 Candidatus Cloacimonadota bacterium | reverse complement strand
CGGCGATAGTATCATATTACCTTTACACCACGGAAGACGTGCGCTCCTTCAACCTCAATGACGAGGTGGATGGCGAGGGCTACGGCAAGGCGGTTTTCGAACAGCCCCGCAACCTCATCTTTGAGGCGGCAGAATATCAGGGCAGAAGGTTTAGACGCAGCCTGCTCAAGCGCTTGGCACTTTACCCTCATACCACGGGCACCCTCACGGCTCCCCGCCTGGAAGGCACCGTGAGGATGATGCGTTATGGCTATTACAACCGCAACCTCAGGTCCCTGCCTGCCACCATCTTGGTAAAGGATTTACCGCCCCGGGCTCCCGCCGGGTTTTCAGGTGCCATTGGCGAATTTACCTTCTCTGAAAAGCTGTCCACCCAAAATATCAAGGTGGGGGAGGCGTTGATCTGGACCATACAGATAACAGGCCAGGGAAATTTCAACCAGTTCACCGCTCCCCAGATAAAAAGCACCAGCCAATTGCAGATCTCCAGCCCCCGCATCAGCGATCAAATCAATGCCGGCGTGAAGGGTACCCGCATCCTGCAATACACCATCATTCCCAAGAGCAAGGGGGAGATCAGCCTGCCCCGCTTTCGTTTCGCGTGGTTAAATTCCAAGAATGGAACCTACAGAGTCTATGAGAGCAAGGCTCAAGCCCTCAGTGTAAAAGCCGGCTCCACCGCAGCCAGCACCTCAGATTTGCAAAAGCTGTATGACAAATGGACCATGCAGGATCTTATCCCCCGCCAGGAATATGGAAGCTATGCGCCCACATACTTCAAGCCCTGGTATTGGGCTGTGGTGGCTCTTCTTTTCACCAGTCTTCCCGTGTCGCTATTTATCGCCCGGCGCCGCAAACGCCAGCTTTTGAACCCACATATCTGGCAACAGCGCCAGCTGAATCAACAGCTCAAAGCCTGCCTCACCCAAGCAAAGGCTGTGATGGCGAAATCCCCCGCCGAGTTCTATCCTTTTGCCGATGCCTGCATTATGGATTATCTACAGAAAAAGCACGGTATCCCCGCCCATTTGGCGCTGGATGATCTGCTTAGCCGCCTGGAGGAAGAGGAAATGGCATCCGATTTGTTGCAAAGAATAAGATCCTTCCTCTCTGCCATTCGCACCGCCCGCTTTGCCCCCGTGGAATATCGTGATAGCTCTGCTGAGGCCCTGCTTGCCGATTTTAACCACATCGTTTCCCAGCTATTGGATGAGGAAATCAAATGATCAAGCGCATCCTCCTCTTGCTGCTCTGCCTTGGCTGGATACTGATTTATGCCCAAGCTCCGGATCCTGATATTACCGGAAGCCAGATTCCACAAAGCAAAGAGCAGGAAATGCTGCTGCAATTGGAGGCAGAGCTGGCAAAAGGCATTTCCAATCCGGATCTATACTACAATATTGGCGTATTGCACAACCAGCAAGGCAGCCCCGGGCTTGCCGCCCTGTACTATCTGAAAGCACTCAGCTTAAATAGCGCCCATCCCCAGGCAAGACACAATTTTAACCTGCTTATTCAGCAAATCAACTCAGAAAACTCCCAGGACGAGCAGCTCTTTTTGGCGCGTGTGCAAAAGGATATATTCGCCTGGTTAAACGATGCCCGCCTTGCCATCTTCATCGTCATCTTCCTGTTTTTCACTCTCCTTTGCACCCATTGGCTCATCCACTATCCAGCCAAATCAGAAAAAGGCATGCCGGTATTGCTAATCAGCATCAGCGCCATTTTCCTCGCCACTTTTGCCGGCATCCTTGCCCTCAAGATCCACGCCCGCAATCATGACACCCGCGCCGCCATCACCATTCCCACGGCAAACGCCTATGTGGGCGAGAGCATGCAGGGCAATGTGCAATCCCTGCCGGAGGCCACCATCTTCACGATCGTCAATCAAAAGCGGGATACATACCACATCCGGCTGGCAGATGGCACCCTCTTGTGGATAAATGCTGCGGATTGCACGCGGATATCAGATTTATGACGAGCATGCTTTATAGTGCGAATCATACGGATTACGAGCGAAATGACAGCCTGGGTTTGCCACTGCCAAACAACCTCTTTCATGGCTTCCAAACACCCTCCCCAAGGCGTTTATTTGCCTTGACCCAAAATAAAGCTTGTAAAGAATGGCTATTTGAAAATTATGACGCAATGAATGAAACTCACACCGAGTTTCCCCTCAAATGGGTTAAAGCACACTCTCTAAGGAGCTCAAAATGTTTAAACTCGAAGAAAAGCATCTGGAAGCCGCACAAGCTATTGCGGCACGTAATAGGACAAAGAAAAGCTGCGATCACTGCTATGACCGCGGATGGATTGGTGTATCCGAACAAAACATGTTGGTCCTCTGCACCCGCTGTGTAGACATGGATAAATCCATGGATGAATGGAAGCAATATGTGATGGAGCATGAAGACCTCAAAGAACACTACAGCGATCTCTTTGAAGAAAAAGAGCTGGAAGAAACCGAGGAAAGCCATGTGGCACCCACCAAGCCCGAACACAAAAGAGAACATAATCAACCACGCCAGTCTTTTGTACCTGGACAAAAACGCACCGGTCGTGCCAAAAAAGTATAATGCAAAACACATCAATCAGCACATCTTGCCTTTGATTTAATGGAAACGGTATGTATAAAACAATAGATCTCAAAGAACAGCCCCGCGATCTGGAAGCGCGGGTAAGACAGTATTGGAACACTCATTCTCTTGCCCAAAAAAGCGAGGATTTTCGCGAAGGCGCCCCCCGCTTTATATTTTATGAAGGGCCTCCCACCGCCAATGGAAAGCCCGGCATTCACCACGTGATTTCCCGCACCCTCAAAGACCTCGTATGTCGTTATAAAACGATGATGGGTTATCAGGTAAAGCGCAAAGCCGGCTGGGATACCCACGGCTTGCCTGTGGAAGTGGAAGTGGAAAAACAGCTTGGATTGGGCGATAAACGCGCCGTGGAAGAATACGGCTTGGAAAAGTTCATTGCCAAGTGTCGTGAATCAGTATTCACATACGAAAAACTCTGGCGTGAAATGACCGAATTGATGGCTTATTGG
>JAAYQD010000132.1 GCA_012519465.1 Candidatus Cloacimonadota bacterium | reverse complement strand
TCCCCTGCCACGAGGGGCAGGGAGAGCAGAATCAGGATAATGATATATATGCTTCTTGTCATTACATTTATTTGGCAATGTCACCGGTGATGGCTTTCACATGGTAGAACATCCTGTCACCCAGGTAGTTATCTGTGAAGCTGGTGGTGGAGACAGTGTTGATGAGGGTAAAGCCACTATAAGGATCTGTGCTGCGCCAAATCTGGTATTGATCGGCGTTGGGCACGGCATCCCACTGCAGTTTCATGCCGGTGGCGGTCATTTCATAGCCGTTGATGATGGGTGCATCCAGGCTGATGAGGGTGGAAGCGTTCAAGGGCAGCGGTGCGCTTGTGCCAACCACGCTTCCAAAGCCAAGGCTGAGGGTTCCCGTGATGGGATAGCTGTTTCCATCCGCATAGTTATAGAGCATGAAGCTGACGGTTTCGTTTTGGGCTGCCAGATTCACCAAGAGAGTCACATAGGCTTGGCCGTCACTCACAGTGACGTCTGCCACGCCGCGGCACTCGGCGCCCACAAAGGCACCAACCACGTCGTTCAGATTGGCAGGCACCCAATCCAGGGTAACCACGCCAAATACGGTGGCGGGATTGTTGGGATACACGGTGGGGGTCCAGCCGGGACCAGCAACGGGGTCCACAATCACGAGGATATCGCCGTAAGTGGTAAGTCTGCCATCGCTCACGCCAAAGGTCATCAGCTCTTGTCCCACCCAGTTTTGAGGGGCGCTGAAGGTGACCATCATGCCGTTGATATCCACGTTGATATCGCTATTGCCACTGCAGGAAAGGGTGAGGGGATCACCGTCAGGATCGCTTGCCCATAGCCCGAAGTTTGCGTTCAGGCTGCTGTTTTTGTCGAAACTGAGATGATCGGGAGGTGTGAAGACGGGGGCTTGGTTGATGTGTCCGGTCACCGTCATGCTCACATCCACATCCAGGCTTGGGTTGAAGGGATCGTTGGAGAACACTGTCAAGAGTGCTTCATAAACCCCTGCTGCCATACCGTCGGAAGAGAAGGAGAGGGTGATCTGCTCGCTGGAGCCGCCGGCGATGCTGCCGCTGCGTGGAGTGGCATTCACCCAATCGATGGGGAAGCTATCCTGCAAGAGGGTGATGGTGCCGTCAACGGTGTGAGGATCGTCACCATAGATGTCTCCTTCAATGGTGAAGGGCAGGTTGAGATTGCCTCCAAACGCAGAGCCAATGGTCACATTCACTGTGGCGGATGCAGATTGACCGCCCTGGACAACGCCCCAGTTGCCGCTTTGTCCAAACCAATCGATGGTGATACCATCTCCAGAGGTGATATTGGGGCTCATGGGACCACCATTGCCACCCACAAAATCACTGGCGCTATTCACGGTGACGCCGGAGGGGAAGGTGATATGCACATATTTGAGCCATTCGGTATCGGTACTGGCGTTGGTGACGGTAAAGGTCCAATCCACCGTGGTACCGGGCAGGTAATCCGTTACATCCAGCTCCAGTGTGCTGCCGGCAATGCTGCGGTCTGTATCTGCTTGCATCAGTTGATTGCCTCTGGCTGAGGCCACCAGCTCTTCCATCACAAGGGAATATTCCAGGGCGCGGGAGCCGGTATTGCTGATGGTGAGGGTGCGAATGGCTTCATTATCCGGATCCAGGGTGCAGGAGATGCTACTGCTGCTGAGGCTGATGGTCGGAGGTATGAAACCGCTGCCTGTGACGGCGATATTCAAGCTTGGGTTGTTATCTGCGTTGGAGCTGATCACCACGTTGCCGTTGTATGTGGTAGCTTGGGTGGGGGCAAAGGTGAGGTTATAGTCCTTACTCTGTCCGGCAGGGATGCTGAAGAAAAGGGTGTTACGCACTTCCCCGTCCTGTTTGCCAAGTGCCGCATCCGCTCTATTTGCCACTGTCAAGGTATATCCCGTGGGAGAGGTGATGGTGCCGGTGAGGGTTTCGGTGCCAACGTTGAGGATGCTGAATTGTTTGATCTCTGTGCTGCCCACAGCTTGTTCGTCAAAATCCAAAGACGTGGGTTGTACGGCGATGAGGGGATAATTGCCGGCAGGGATAAACAGGACCTTGAGGTTGGGGCGCAGATCGTGAGTGCTGCCGCTAAAGACATGGGTTTGATCCTGATAGTCACCGCGGGCGGAGATATAGCCGTGTTCCATGTTGGTGGCTTCCACGGTTCCGCTGGAATTCCAGCTGCCAATCAAACCAAAGGCGGTATCCACCACGAGGTTATCTGTTCCGTTCCAGGTGAAGGGAACGCTCAGCTCTAACATATCCCAACCCAAAGACGCGGGCTGATAAGTGTCTGCCGTCCACACCGTGGTAAGCCCGGCGGAGACAAACTCTTCTGCATTGGGAGCTGAACTGTGACCCATGCGGATGATATAATCCGGCATTTCCCTTTCAGGTGTGCCGGTTACGTTGAAGCCGATATGGGTGATGATGGCGCCGCCCAGTATCCCCTGGGCATTCAATTCTGCCCTGGTATATACGGATTGCCCGTGTGAGCTTTGATAAAAGACGTTGATGGGGCAAGCCTGGCTGGTGCCCGTGGATTCGTCTCCGGTTCCAATAATTACGAGGTTTGATGCGGTGACAGTGACTGTCTCGGTGGCATTGGAATCACCGTTGCTGTAGGCTGCCTTTACATAATAGCTGTAGGTGCTGCCAGTGGTCACGACCGTGTCTGTATAGGTGAGGGAGGTGACGGTGGTGAGTAGGCTGTTGTTTCTATAGATTTTATATCCTGTGGGAT
>JAAYQD010000131.1 GCA_012519465.1 Candidatus Cloacimonadota bacterium | reverse complement strand
GCCATGGAAGAGCTGGAACGCCTGGCATCGATGCAGCCCGCATCCAGCGAATATGGCGTTATCCGCAACTATCTGGATTGGATAGTGAACCTACCCTGGCGCGTGTATAGCAAAGACAATCTGAACCTCAAGAAGATAGAAAGGGTGCTCACCAAAGACCACTACGGCTTGGAAAAGCCCAAGGAAAGGGTATTGGAATACATTGCCGTCAAAAAGCTGAAGGGCAGCCTCAAAGGCCCCATCCTCTGCTTTGTGGGTCCTCCCGGAACGGGCAAGACCTCCATCGGCAAATCGGTAGCCAAAGCCCTCAATCGCAAGTTTATCCGCATCTCTTTGGGCGGCATTCACGATGAAGCTGAGATCCGCGGTCATCGCCGCACCTATATCGGCGCCATGCCCGGCAAGATCATCACCGAGATCAAGCGCCAAGGCACCGCCAACCCCGTCTTTATGTTGGATGAAATAGACAAGCTGGGGCGAGACTTTCGGGGCGACCCCGCCTCTGCCCTCTTGGAGGTGTTGGATCCGGAGCAAAACTATAGCTTTACCGATAACTATCTGAACCTGCCCTTTGACCTGCGGGAAGTGATGTTTATCACCACGGCAAACTCTTTGGATACCATCCCTGCGCCTTTGCGTGACCGCATGGAAATCATAGAATTCACCAGCTATATGGAGCCCGACAAGATAGAGATTGCCCGCAATTACCTCATCCCCCGCGAGCTGGAGGACAACGGCCTCAATCCCTCCATCGTGAAGCTGCAGAAATCTGCCTTGCAAGAGCTGATTCGCTATTATGTGCGAGAATCCGGTGTGCGCAACCTGCAACGCCGCATTGGCTCCATCTTCCGCAAAGTGGCAAAGAGGGTGGCAGCCGGAGAGGAGGTTTCACTCAGCCTCAAAGCCTCTGATATCGCCGAATACCTGGGTCCCCGCAAATTCAGCCTGGAAATGGCGAACCGCAAGAGCGAAGTGGGCGTAGCCACAGGCCTGGCATGGACCAGCTATGGCGGCGAAATCCTCTTTTGTGAGACCACACGCATGCCCGGCAAGGGAAACATCCAGCTCACCGGCCTCTTGGGTGAAGTGATGAAAGAATCCGCCCGCATTGCCCTTTCCCACCTCAAATCCCATCATGAGGAGTATGGAATACCAGACAATTCCTTTGACAAGTGGGATATACACGTACACTTCCCTGCTGGGGCAATACCCAAAGACGGCCCCTCAGCAGGAATCACCCTCACCACCGCCCTGGCATCGCTGCTCACCAAAAGACCTGTGCGCCACGATATTGCCATGACGGGAGAAGTGACCCTGCAGGGTAAGGTGTTGCCCATAGGTGGTTTGAAGGAAAAAATCTTGGCAGCCAAACGCGCCGGCATCAAAGACCTGATCCTCCCCATGGAAAACAAGGCAGAATTGAGCGACTTTCCCGATGCCATCATGAGTGGCATGGATATCAATTTTGTGGGACAGGTGAAAGACGTGCTTTCCAACGTCCTCATCGGCGGTATCCCCAAGGCGGTAAAAACCAAACGAACCAAAGCCAAGCCCAAAGAAAAGATAGAAGCCAAAACCTGATTGTGGAACGATATCCCAATATCATCATCCTCTTAAACCTGCCCCAGGCATATATCCCCAAGGCAGAGTATGTGTTGCGCACCTATTGCCATATCCTGAGGCTAAACCCCAAGTTTATGTATGGCAATCGCTTTGAAGGGGCGCATCTTTATTATGGACCCTCCATAGACGAAGAGTATCCCATACAGATTCGCTATCAGGAAGGCACTGCGGATTTCTTTGAGCAGCGCGAGCTCTACCCCTTGGACAAGGTGGATTTTTTCCGCTATAAACACGAGAATATCCCCTTCCTTTTTTCCAGGGGCGGTGAAATCTTTTCTCTGGATACCCAAAGCTGTGTGATCCACAAAGACCTCGTTGCCAGCGGCTTCTACTTCCTCACCTGTTGGCATGAATACATCCTGGGCTTTCACGGCACTGCCAGTGGCAGGGTGGATTACCACCAATCCCTGCAATACCGTTGGGACTTTACCGAAACCCCCGTGGTGGATGTATACAGCCAAATACTGCTGTGGGCAGTGGGCAAGTATATCCCGGAGGTTGAGCGCGATATCTTTTGGAATAAAGACCGGCTGTTTAGCGTATCCCTCTCCCATGATATAGATTACTGGGATTACTGGGATGGCAAACAGCGCCGGCAAACATTTATTTACAACTTGAAGACCCTGCCCAAAAGACCCCTGCGCGCCCTGTGGAAGATAGCGGGACATGGGCTGCATAAAGCCTTTTTCCACAATCCCTGGCGTCAGATCAAACAGCTGATCGATACTGAAAACAAGCTGGGGGTAAAATCCACCTGGTTCCTCATGAGTGCTCAAGACACCGAGGATGAACGCCAGGATTACTTTGCCAATCCCCAGTATAAGGAAGAGATTTTGGATCTATTGGGAGAGCAGGAGGTGGGCTTGCACGGCTCTCCCCAATCGGCTTTCAGCTCTGAAGTATTGGAAGCCGAGCTGAATCGCCTGCGCAGCCTGGGCTTTGACCCCAAGGGCTTTCGCACCCACTATCTGCATTTTGATTATCAAAAGAGCTTTACCATCTTGGAAAATGCCGGCATCCAGTATGATTCCACCCTGGGCTATTGGGAAAACATCGGATTCAGAGCTGGCATTTCCTTCCCCTTTTTCCCCTTCAATCTGGCAGAAAACCGCCCCTTCCACGTGTTGGAAATCCCTCTCATCGTGATGGATACCACTCTGCATTCCCCCAAAGCGATGAATATGAGTCTTGCCCAATCCAGACGCAGCCTGGACAGGCTCACCGATCTGGCGGCAAAATATCAATCCCACCTATCCCTATTGTGGCACAATACCAGCTTTGACCCCATCGATTACCCCGGTTTGGGCAAGCTTTATTGGCACACCATAGAGCGCGCACAGAGGCATAAAGCCTGGGTGACCTCCCTCGGAGATATCTATGACGAATGGGTGACAATGAGTTATTAGAGAGAAATATTATGATCGCCAAAATCACCACCTTTCTTTGGAAAATACTACTAATCCTGCTGATGCTGCTTTGTTTGATAGCCCTTCCCATATACCTTTTGGGCAAATGGCTGTTGCCCCCGCGCCACTATTTGAAGATGACCCTCTTTGCCCGCTACTTTTGGGGCAGAGCTGTGGTGCGCAGCACAGGCAGCAAAGTGGATTTTAAGGGCTATGAAAACATCCCCGATACCCCTCGCATCTGCTTTGTGGGCAATCATCAAAGCAATTTTGACATCCCCGCTTTTTTGGGCTGGAGTGGCCAACCCGTGGGCTTCATAGCCAAAAAGGAACTCTTCAAGGTACCCATCCTCAGCCAATGGATGCGCATCATCAATTGCATCTTTATAGACCGCTCCAATCCGCGGGCAGCTTTGGAATCCTTCAAACAGAGTGCTGAAGTGATCAGAAACGGCCACTCGCAAATCATTTTCCCGGAAGGTACCCGCAGCAAAGGCGAAAAAATGGGAGAATTTCACAACGGCAGCCTCAAGCTTGCCCAAATGGCAGATGCCGCCATCGTGCCCTTTGCCATCAAGGATAGCTGGAAACTGTATGAAATAGACGGGAACATACATAAAGGACTGATCAAAATCCGCCTCCTCCCCCCTATCCTCACTTCAGACCCCATCTTCAAAGACAGAACCAAGCTGGCAGAGCAGATCCGAAATAGCATTCAAGATACGCTGGATAGTATATAGGGGCTTGCTGAGCGAGTTAGGGGTTAGAGGCCAGAGGCCAGAGGTTAGAGGGGCGGCTTAGCCGCAGGGGACAGGGATCCATAATTCATCGCTCGCGCAGCGAGCACCTTAAAGAGTCTCACCAGAGACGTTATTTCAGGTCAAATATCGGGTGCACAACCTCTTAGAGTCTCGGAGAGACGGCAGTTTAGGTCAAAAACTATCGGGCGTAGCCCGCCTTCCTCCGAGCGACAGCGAGCCCTCTAACCTCTGGCCTCTAACCTCTGGTCTCTAACAAGCGAAGCGCGCTCTACTTGAGCAGGCTAATTTTGCGGGAACTGGACTTCCCTCCGCTTTCCAGTTTTAGGATATACACGCCAGATGCCACATCTCTGCCGGCGTCGTCTTTGCCATCCCACATTATCTGATGCTCTGCTGCGGTTAGGAAGCTATCAACAAGAACTCTTGTCTTTCTGCCGCGCAGGTCATAGACAGCAAGTTTTGCATCACCGGGATTGGGGATGTTAAAAGAGATATTTACATGGGGATTGAATGGATTGGGGCTGCAACTGGTGAAGCGGAGCATATTTGCAGAGGGCAGAGTATCATCCGGATTGGAAGGTGGAATCCGCACCAGCTTTTGCAATTTGATTCCTACGTTATACGATTGATTGGAATCGTAGCCGTCCTTGATGCTCAACCACACGATATCATCCCGGAATGCCACTGTGGGATAATTGCTTACAGTGCCGGAATGGATCACATAATCCGCAGGCATATGTAGTTCTATTTCTGATGTGATATAAAAATGATAGATGGAAGTTCCACCCACCAGCACCAGATGTTCGTTTTCGGAGGTAAGAAAATCCCAGCTTGTAGCCCAGTCAAAGTAAAATGGTAATCCATCAATCTGTATGGATTGGTTGAGCAGTTCATTCCCAAGGGTATCGTACTTGCGAATATTGTAATGGTTGCCGTTATAGCCAGTCATCCACAGTTCGTTATTTTGATAGCTAAAATATGCGGCATCATCCACTATGGCAGGTGCAAACAGCGGCTCTGCATCGGGTCCAAAGAAGGTATGGAGGCATTGTAATTCTGTATATTCAGGAGGACCGGTTGTGTATGAATACCTTTTGAACATGTGGAGATTGTCTCCGCAGACAGTGAATGCTGAAGAACCCTCCACCCAAGGGCTGCCAGGAGGTTGCATGGCAAGGAATTTCCCATATTCTGGGAATCCGGGCTGAGTGATTCCTTCAGTATCGATACGTTTGCAAAATTGGTTGCTATTGACCCTCCAAAACAGCCACGGCATGCTTAAAGAGGGTCTGCTAACGTTGCCACCGTATTGTGGGTGGGGTTCAGTAAGCTGGATGCCATCGCCCCAGAGGGCTTGGGTGCCTCTTATTTTTTGCCCCATCACATTGCCTCCACTCACCCACAAGAGATACCAATCACCCTGATGGCTGGTGGCATAAAGTGACTCCGCACCTGCAGTTGAAGAACCGGTGCTTACTTCCATTCCTCCAGCCCCAAGCAGCAGTTCCCCATCAGCATTGATGATCTGCATGCGAGTGCTGGATATTCCATCGGTTTGTTCACCCCAAATCAACAGCAGGTCGGTCCCGTTGGATATGATTCTTTGGATTCCGGTAAGGAGGCTGCCCGGCTGGTTGATGCGTAGTCCTTCAACGCCATAGAGCGGTTGCCCTTGGTTGGAATAGTATTGCAGACGGTATTGCCAACGGTTGTACTGGCTGAGTGTTTGTTCCCAAGCGACCGCGCAGCCCGTCTGGGTAACTGCAATCTGTGTTCTATTCACCACGCCATTGCTGCCAAAGCGGAGAGGCAAGCCGCCTGGTATCTGGGTGGTTAATAGCTCTGCATCCAGTTTCTGGGCATAGATTCCGCACTCCTCTTCCGTCCAACGCTGCCATACAACGTGGATATCTCCCTCGAAAATATGTGCTGTACAAGTTGATTCTTTATCGTTTGTGTTGGTGATAGGATGGACACTCACCGCACCGGAGCCATCGATTTTAACCGTTTGGAGGTCTTTTTCCCAAATATAATCGATAGAAGTGCAGACCACCACTGCCATAGCACCATCTTCAAGAGGGATAATATCGCTATAGCGGTCTATAAATCCAACCCAATTTTCCAAATTGATGGATGAGGGATATTGCAGCAAGCCATCTGCGCTGACCTTCTGTATGTGATGTCCATATTGAGATTTTACCATTATCAGGATTGAATTGTCGGACGCAAGCTTGAGCCTCAAACTGAATGCGTTAAGACTGTATTCGTTTATCGTGGTAACCGGCTGCTGCCACAGCGCTGCGCCGGATGAATTGAAGCGGTGAATCTCTAAGTGGGTGTTATCCTCGACGCAGAGGGCAAAAGAAGAGTCTTCAAAGGCGCATAAACCCGCCCCAGGATATTGATTTTGAGAAGGGATATCGATATGCTGGTCCCACAAGAGCTGGCCGGAAGTGTTTACGATATTAGCCCGCACACTGTTTTGCACTCCCCAGGCAACAAGCACACTGTTATCCGGACGAATAAGCAGGCTGGCTCTGTAAGAAATGGCATTGTCCAAGCTTACTCCCCCGTCTGCCATGCTGAGGCTGCCATCCGCATCAAGGTGTTGAATGGTAATCGGTTTGGGGTTGTTACTGGTGCCTGCCCATGTCAGATATACTCCCCCGTTCAAATCTGCAGCCACAGAAAAACCCTGAAGCGTTTGGTGATAGATGCTGATCCCTTCGTCTCCCCAAGGAAAGGCTCCTTCACGGGTAATCTTGAGCGCCTTGACCCCATAATTGAAAAATAGAATTACGAAGGAGGAATCACTGGTTTCAACTATGTCGTAGATATTGACGAGGTAAGATATGTTTAGAAAAAGAAACATATCTTCTTGCCACTGTGGCAGATAATCCTGATCGTAGAGCTGACAGCAATACTTCATAGCACCGCCATGGTTTTCTTTCCACATCAGGAAATAATACCCGTCATGGGTAAACACCGATTGGCCGCTGTAACTGACATTGTCAAATTCGCGGACTTGAATTGCCTGCTGCCACGCCTG
>JAAYQD010000130.1 GCA_012519465.1 Candidatus Cloacimonadota bacterium | reverse complement strand
TTTCCATACCCGCCATCATGGCTGCAAATATCCTTAAATATAAGGAATTAACCTCCCTGGGCTCCAAACAGCTTTTCATCTACCTTGCTGGCTTTATTGCCTCTTTTGTGGTTGGTTATGCCGTGATTGCCCTCATGATCAGCCTCATCCAGCGGGCAAAGCTCAAATACTTTGCCATCTACTGTTGGGTGATAGGCTTTGCCAGCATAATTTACTTCAGCGTGATTAGGTAATAGTTGTGGCAGCATCCACCATCGAAGCTCTCGATTTTGCCCCCAAGATGATCGATATTGGAAAGAGCTACCTGCTCTTGGGCACAGATGCCTGGCTCATAGATTCCGTCACCAATCCCATCCGTCAAAGGCTGAAAAGCAAATACGACGTGGATATCGTGCATATCTACGGAGATGACATCAAGGTGGCACAGCTGAATGACATCTTGGATACCCTCTCGATATTCTCCACCCAAAAGCTGATCATCCTCAAGAATGCCGAGGCATTGGGCAAAAAGGAACTTGCCGCCTTGGCATCTTACGTGGAATCGCCTTCCGACGCCCAGAGCTTGATCATAGTAACTGATAAGGCAGATTTCAGAACCTCCGGCTGGAAAGCCATCCGCAATTCAAGCCTCTTTATCAAGTGTGATCCTCCCCGCAGCAGCTTTGACCTCACCAAGTGGCTCAATGTGGTATTGGCCCAGCAAAACGTGCAAATGGATGCCCGCGCCAGAGCTCTTTTCCTATCCAGAACTGAGCTGGATTATGCCAGCAGCTTCAGTGTACTACAAAAAATCATCATCCTCTTGGGCAGTCGCAAAACCATCACCCAAGACGATGTTGGGCAAGCCCTGGGAACCACCAGGGTGGGCACCATGATTGACTTTTATAGAGCGCTGGGAAATCGTGATCTCCCCTCCATTCTCTCCACCATAGAGCGTATGTTGAGCTCGGAGTGGGAGGCATTACAGATCTTTTTTCAGATGAACAAGGTCTTTACCATCATCCACAAAATCCTGCTCTTGCGCCACAACCACCGCACCCCACAGGAAATCATTTCCAAACACCTGCCAGAGCTCTACGACAGCCAGCGTAAAGAATTTGTCCAATTTGCAGAAAAGTACAGCCTGCACAGCTTCCCTGATATCTATCAAATCCTGCTTGATACCGATAGCTCTCTTAAATTAAGCAGGGCCACAGAGCGCACCCTGCTGCAACTTTGTGCCATGAGGATTATGGCATGTCGCTAAAACAGAAGGGAGTACTGCTCCATTTCAGCTCTCTCCCCGGAGATTTTGGCATAGGCGATCTGGGACCAGAAGCTCTTTCTTTTGCCCAATTTCTGAATGACCAAGGCCACACAATCTGGCAAACCCTGCCCCTCAATCATCGTGGCTACGGCAATTCCCCTTACAACCCCATTTCTGCCTTTGCCCTGGATCCTCTGCTCATCAGTCCGGAGCTCTTGTATGAAAAAGGGCTGGTTGACGCTGCAGACTTGGAGGAAGCCACCATCCCTGCCACAGACAGAGTCTTTTTTGAGCATGTTTTTCGCAACAAATGCAAGCTCTTGGAAACTGCCGCCAACCGCTATCTGAAATCTCATAATATCGATGCTTTCATCA
>JAAYQD010000129.1 GCA_012519465.1 Candidatus Cloacimonadota bacterium | reverse complement strand
TGTGACGAGGATATAGTGGATAATGCCGATGCAGTGATGTCTACCAGTGGCATGGTGGCAGAGGCTGAGATTAATGACAAACTGATCATCGCCACCGAAAAGGGACTTACAGACTATCTATCAAAGCTGCATCCGGATAAAAGCATTATCCCGCTGAGCCCCAGAGCCATCTGCAGGAATATGAAAAAGACCACCCTGCACAATGTGTTGGATGCCTTGCGCTATGAACAGCATCACATCACCGTGGAGCCGGAGATTGCTGCCGGGGCAAACAAGAGCCTGCAGCGCATGATGGAGCTGATCAGCTGAAGAGGGCGGTAAAGCTGCCATTGGGAAGGGCAGATTTTTGGCAGGCAGATGGTGCCCAGCCGGTATCCAGTGCGGCGGCATCCCTGCAGATGCAAGCTGTGTCTCTTTTCCCAGACACACCTCTGCGGGTGTTGGATTTGGGCTGTGGCAGTGGCATCATCGCCATCATGTTGGCTTTGCAAAGAAGCGCCTGGAATGTCAGTGGCATAGATATCCAGCCGGAGCTGATAGAATTGGCAAGAGAGAATGCGCACCGGCAAGGGCTGACAATCAATTTCATCTGTGATGATCTGAGGAGATTTACACCATTAGACCGGTATGACCTCATCGTGGGCAATCCCCCTTGGTTAAAGCTCAATGCGGGCATTGCATCGCCGGATATCCAGCGGGAGATCAGCCGTCGTGAGCTTTATTGCACTCTGGAAGACGTGTTGGCAATCCTCCAGCGCAGCCTCCGGAGTGGGGCAGATGCCTTGCTGTTGTATCCCCAAAGCCGCTTTGAGGAGATAAAGAGCAGGTGTGCACACTATCTGCTTGACATAATTCAGGCTTTGCCAAGTACTGATACAAACAAATACCTTATCTATCATATCAAAAACAAGGGATAGGAGCATGAAGAATCGCTTTTACTTGATCGCCATATTGATCTGCCTGTTATTGGCATCGTGGATTTGGCTGGAGCAACAGTATGAGGTTGCCCGCCAGGATAACTATGAACAGCTATCCGGATTGCCGATATATGTGTATGTATCGGATAGCACCAAAGTTGCCACGCTGATGGAGAGGCTTTCCGAATTCCCCAATGTCAGCCAGCTCCATTGGGAGACGGGGTTGCAGGCAGCCGATGAATTGGTGGAGGCATATCAGCTATCCGTGGGCAAGGACGAGCTCTTCCACTACCGCTTCCCTTCCATCATCACCATCAATTTTGCACCCAAGATCAATTCTTTAAAAGAAAAGCCGGCGGTGATGAAAGTGTTTGAAGAGATGCAAATAGAGCTTTCCGATATAGATGCCCAATCCAATGCCTGGATGCAGATTGAGACAGAGATTCATAAGATGCAGGTGAGGTGGCTCAGCTTTACGGTGATCTATGCGGTGATGATGGCGCTGCTGTTTTTCTTTATCAGATTCAGCCAGGAATTGCGCAGCCTGATGGCACAAAAGAGCAGGCAGGCATCTGTGGCAGATTCCCTCAGGCAAAAAACCCAATATCAGCGCTATACTTGGGTGATGCTGGTTTTACCTCTCTTGGCAAGTATCGGCGGCTATTTCCTCTTGCATTTGCTCAAATTCAATACCGCCATTATCCCCTTATGGTGGTTTGTCATTCCTGCAGCATCTTTGCTGATAGCCACAATAGCCGTATCCATCGTATTGAATAGGTTTTATCACAATCTCAAGCTGATGCCAGACACTGATCATGAAGCATAAATACTCACATCTGCCCAATATCCTCACCATGGCAAGGATCGTTGCCATCCCTTTCTTTGTATGGATGGTGGTGACAGAGAATATCACTGCGGCGCTCTTCATCTTTGCTGCTGCGGCGCTCACTGATTGGCTGGATGGCTTTTTGGCACGCAGGTGGCAGGTGGTGAGCAACTTTGGAAAGATCATGGATCCCTTGGCAGACAAGCTGTTGGTATTGGCTGCTTTGGCTGGCATCACGTGGAGCTCTCCCTTCCGGCTGTGTGCGGCAATCTTTTTCATTATCCTCATCAGGGAGCTGGTGATCACCATCTTGAGAGAGGTGTATAAAAAGCGGGGCATCATCGTGGCAGCAGACAAGCTGGGCAAGCTGAAAACCGTGATGCAGATGACAGGCCTGGTGGCGGCATACACGCTGTGGGCGTGGGTTAGCGATATTCCGGCTGCTGTCACCCGCGGCTTGGAGATATGGTTTTGGGCGGTGGCAGCCATCACCGTGATTAGTGGCTTAAATTACCTTAAGGTAAAGAAAGATGGAGGTATCAAGTGAGAAAGTATCTGTTTTGGATCGTAATCGTTCTAATAATCAGCGCTTGTGGCGGTGGAGACGGTCAATCCAAGCGCCATACTGCTTTTGATAAAATCATAGACCACTCCAAACCTGTATCCTTTGGCGAAGATGAGGATATCTACGTATTTTGTGGGCTGGAAAACCGCAATCAGCTGGAGCCCCTGCTCCTACAGAATCTGGAAAGAGAAGTGCAGCTGGTGTATCCTGAGAAGTATTTCAACGTTATCTTTAGCGATATCAAGGATGTAACAAGCCTTTCCAACTACAAGAATCTGCTCTTTTTTGGCAGTCTGGATGGCGGTGATCCTGTATCGCGCTATCTCAAAGAGGCATTGGATGCCAATCTGCAGACACGCATCACACAAAGCGGGGGGGATATTATCATCAGCAAAAACCGCTTTACCCGAGACCAGCTGATCATCCATGTGGTGGCGCTGGATAAAGAAAGACTGCATACCCTTGCCCAAACCCAGGCAAATCGCATCTTCAGCAGCTTTTTGATGCGCTATACCCAGAGGCTGGCATATCAGACCTACCAAAGCAAGGTGATCCCTGCCAGTTTCTTTGAGCCATATCCTTTCAGCCTCCAGATTCCAGAGAATTACACGCTTTATTCCAATGATAAGGACAACCGCTTCCTCAGCTTTCTCTATCGTGCCCGCATGCAGGAGCGCGAGATTCCCGATAAATTCCTTTCCGTCTATTATGAGGCGATGGAAAGCGACCAGGTGGATGAAGCATGGTTGATAAATGAGCGGCAAAGGATTGGCAAGATTCACTTTGAAGGGGACAGCCTGAATGTGCAAACCATGCGCACCCAGCCCTTTGAGATAGCCGGATATAAGGGGTACAGGCTCACCAGCGCCTGGATAAACCCCGGCAAAATGGCTGGCGGAGCCTTGCAATGCTATGCCTTTTGGGATGCCGATACCAAGAAGGCATGGCTGATAGATACAATGGTCTATTTCCCTGCCGGAGATAAGCTGCCCACCCTCATGGAACTCTTTATGCTGGCATCCAGCTTTAAAACCAAATGAAACGAAACCTGATTGTCCTCATCCTCTCGGCATTTTTGATGCTGGCTTGCACTGCAAACCGCCAGGCCCCAGCCTCTTCCGATCCTCTCGCCAAGCCCAGCTTTTCTTCAATGTATCTTTATATGGCTGGCAGTTTACACTTTTTTATCCAAGATTACCACAATGCCGAGATTCTGTACCAACGGGCTTTGGCAAAAGACCCCCACAGCATCAAGATCAAGAGCCAAATGCTATTGAGCGCCATGTATGGATATACCCCCCAGATATCTGATTCCACCCAAATTAAAGCCATTATCAACGCCAATCATAAGACCATCTACAACGATCTGCAGCTCTTGGATGGGGCGTATAATGTGTATTATTGGATGCAGGATGTGGAGGGCATGCGTTGGGCAATTGATGGGATGCTGCTCAACTTCCCCAGCTCCCGGGCTCATATCTTGAACTTCATCTGGCATTATCAACAAGATGGAATCGCCAATGCAGAGCTCTTAAAGCCAGCGCTCAAACTGGCAGGACAAGACCTGCAGGAGCTGCAACACCTTGGCCAGCTGGTGGATATGGTGGATGTGGCAATGGCTTTGGAGGTTTCGCAAAGGATTTATGCCATTGATCCGGATAGTGAGAATGCCGATCAAGTGGCAGTGCGCCTGATCAAAATGGGTGATGACTCTGCCAGCAGGACGTATTTTAATACCCTGAAGTATCCGGAAGACATTGAACTGATCTATGCCATTTTGGATACAGCCATGCAGGTGGGACAGCATGAATTTATCAATTCAGTTGCCCGCCGCGTGATCTCTTTTGACTCTCCTGAGCTCACCTATTTGGTGGCTTTATCGGCACTCATCACACGCAATCAGAAGGTGCTGGCAAGGGTGGAACCCACCATCCACCAGTCAAGCATAGATTTCCCCGAAGAGCTATATGTGAATGCGCTCCTGATCGCAAATTCACTCTTGGAAAACGATGCCACCGATATCCTGCCCCTCTTTGCCACCCTCACAAACACTCAGGATTTGGACAACATCGTGCGCTTTTATATCTTCGCCATCAGCAGCTCCATGCAGGATGAAAGCATGCAGGTGCCAGATTCCGTGTTTGAAGATTTGGTGGTTCGCCTCCGTATGCGTTTGCCAGAAAACATGATGTCCAGCTATCTGATCACCCTGGTGCAAACCATTACGGAGACAGATGCCGCCCAAATAGAGGCACTCGAGCAAATCAAAGAAAAGCTTATACTGAGTTTCCAAGCTCAGGATATATATTCCCAGGAAGATGTGGGCTGGCTGCTAAGCCGATATCACCAGCAAGATCGCCTTGAGGAAAGGGTGCAGCTGTTGCGCAAGGCAACCCGGCTGTATCCGGATGAGCCCGTATGGTTAAACGATCTTGGCTACACGCTGTTGATAAGGGGCGATGATCTTGAGGAGGCAGCAGAGCTCATCATTGCCGCCCTCAATCTGGATTATGAAAACCCGTATTATCTGGATAGCATCGCCTATTACTACTATTTGATAGGTGATATACCGCATGCTCATCAATACATCCAAGCGGCTATGGAGATGGAGGATATGCCCTCGGAAATAGCCTATCATGTGGCGCTCATCCACTACGAACTGGGTGAGGTGAAGACAGCCCTTCAATATATGAAAAAAGCGGCGGCAATGGATGATGACGACAAGATCCAAAAACTTGCCCAACAAGCTCTTATTGATTGGGAAAATTAAGGGCTATCTGATTTGCCCACGTCTGGGGGAGCTGCCCCCAAGATGGAAAGACAGGTTACTTTACCTTCCTTATGCTTGATGATATAGGGTTGTAATTCCTCGCTGATTGGCTCCCTGCGGCTGTGTTCCACGATCACCACTCCCTCAGGGTTTAGCATACCAGATTCATAGATGCCTTGCAAACAGGGATTGATCAGGTTTTTATCATAAGGGGCATCCATAAAGATCACATCCCATGCGTCTGTGGCACGCTTGATAAACGCCTCCACCCTGCGCCTGTGAACATGACAGATATCAGAGCAGGATAGCTTTTTTATATTCTTGAGCAGGACCCCGATGGCGGGGTTTGCAAATTCCACAAAATCTGCCCACACCGCCCCGCGGGAAAGCGCTTCCAAGCCCAGGGCTCCGGTTCCGGCAAAGAGATCCAACACTCTTTTCCCCTCATAATCATGATACATGCTAAAGATCATTTCCCGTTTGAAGGAGCTGGTAGGACGTGTGTTATAGCCCGGCACGCTATACAGCCCGGCGCCTTTGTATCTGCCACTAATGATATTCATCGTCAGCTATCTTTGGAAGGCAGTTTGCTGGCACGTCCACGGCGGAATTTGAGGGGTACAAGCATTTGCACGGGTGCTTTTTTGAATCTGGGACAATGCACCACTACCACGTGTGCATCCTGTTTACAGCTGCGCACACAGTCCAGGCAAAGCTTGCTGTATTTATTGGTCTTGGATTCAGGCATTAGGTGCGGGGATCGGTGTTTTGCAGTTCCAAAAGTGTGGATAACAGATCGTTCAAGCGGATTTCGACCAAGGGCGTGTCACTATCGAATTTACCCAAAAGCGCAATCATCAGATCCCTCAGGGTTTTATCCTGTATGCCGCTGCTTTCTTGCAGCATCTGCAGTTGAGATTGCTCTTCAATCTCGCGCAAGAGATCGTCCAACACATCGGGATCGCCATCCATTTCCAAAGAAAAATCATCGTC
>JAAYQD010000128.1 GCA_012519465.1 Candidatus Cloacimonadota bacterium | reverse complement strand
AAGGGCAAATTGCACATCAAGCCCAAAAGGCGCTGTGGCACAAATCATTTGACAGATTACAGTGGCCATTTATTATTGACGATACAGCAAATGGATACAGCTCTTTGAAACACTTTGCAAAACACACAAGAAATACAAGCATAAAACCATATTCAGGAGGTTTCACCATGAAAATAACATATTACGGCCATTCGGCTTTTGGCATCCAATGCCCCAATGGAATGCGGGTTTTGATCGATCCATTCATCACCGGAAATCCTCTGGCACCCGTGCAAATGGAGGATATGCAGGCAGATTTTATCATTGTGACCCACGCTCATGGAGATCACGTGGGCGATGCCCTCCAGATTGCAGATAGAACCAAGGCGGAAATCATCACCGTCACAGAACTGGGCTATATTATCGAGCCCAAAGGCTACAAGGTGCATGGGATGCAGATAGGTGGTGCTTATGACTATCCCTTTGGCAGAGTCAAATTTACCATGGCACTGCATGGCAGCCGCACCGATGAGGGTGAATATGCCGGCTTGGCGTCAGGTGCGCTCATCACCTGTGGTGATGCCACCATTTATCACACCGGCGATACCGGCATTTTTTATGATATGAAGCTCATTGGCGAGATGAATAAGATTGATTATATGCTCTTGCCCATCGGTGGGTTTTATACGATGGATATAGCAGACGCCGTAAAGGCTGTGGAACTGGTTCGCCCCCGCATCGCCATCCCCATGCACTACAATACTTTCCCCATTATCTCTGCCGACCCCCAAGAATTTTGCAAACGCGTAAAAGAAAAGGGTTTCGATTGCATTGTAATGAAACCGGGAGCCAGCATCTGATATAGAGACCAGCTCCCGGAGCGGAGAACCTATTTCAGCGCTGCAAGCGCAGCTTTATAATCAGGCTCTTTGGTAATTTCATCCACCAATTCACGGTAGATGACCTTGCCATCTGTATCAATAATGATCACTGCTCTGGCAAGCAGGCCCGCCAGAGGTCCATCTATCATTTCCAAACCATAATCCCTGCCAAAATTGCGGTTGCGCAATTCCGAAAGGGTGAATACGTGCTCGATGCCTTCCGCACCACAAAAACGCTGCAAGGCAAAAGGTAAATCGCGGGAAATTCCCAAAACTACTGTGTCTTTGAGTTTGACTGCTTCCTTGTTGAAGGTGCGCACGCTGGCGGCACATACGCCGGTATCGATGCTGGGGAAGATATTCATCAGGATTTTCTTGCCCTTGAAATCTGCCAAAGTTTTGTCTGAAAGATCATTTGCCGTTAATAAAAAATCCTTGGCACGACAGCCCTTGCGAGGCAGCGCCCCCACTGTGTTTACTGGTTTATCATGAAGCTTGGTCTTAGCCATGTTTATCTCCTATTATTTCGGTATTATATCTGATAAGTTAAACAAAAAACACATAAAACCAAATGCAATGTATTGACCCACAAACTCCCGCCAAAATCCCATCATTACTATCTTGAAGATATCCCTATTTTCCTTTGTTATGCTTTCATCTTGCCCATTAGCCTCCTTTGTGCCTCCTTTGCCAAGGCAAGGGTGAGACAAGGGAGAGACAAGGGTGGTTAATAAGGAAGGGGTGGGGGCGGAGTGCTTAAAACTTAGCAATTGACAATTTTGCCGCCTTTTTCAATGGTGTTATACTAAGAATGAGGTAAAGAAAATGAAGCTTAAATTGACTCGTGAACTGGTTCACAAATTGCCCAAAACAGACCTGCATGTGCACTTGGATGGCAGCGTGAGGATTCCCTCCATCCTGAAGATGGCAGCACAGCAAAATATAAAACTGCCTGCCACCGATGAGGAGGCGCTGGCAAAACTGATCGTATGTGGTGAACATACCGATAGTTTGGAAGATTATCTGCGTGGCTTTCACATCGTGAATATGGTGCTGCAAACCAAGGAAGGCTTGCGCCAAGCTGCCTATGAATTGGCAGAGGATGCCGCCCGCGAAAACGTGCGCTATATGGAGGTTCGCTATAGCCCCATCCTGCACACGGAAGGCGGGCTCCAGCTCACAGAGAATTCCCAGGCGGTGATAGACGGCTTGAGGGCGGCAGAGCGTGATTTTCCCATTAAAACCGGGGTGATAATCTGTGGCATCCGCAATATGGACCCCAGCACCTCGTTGCAGCTGGCAGAGCTGGCGGTGGAGTTCAAAAACAAGGGAGTGATAGGCTTTGACCTGGCAGGCGGGGAGTACAAGAACCCAGCCATTGTTCATAAAGAAGCCTTTGATTTGGCACGGGAAAACAACCTCAATATCACTATCCACGCGGGTGAGGCCAGCGGCGCTGAAAGCATCTCCCAAGCGCTCCATCTCTGCGGTGCACATCGCATCGGACACGGCACCCGCCTGAGGGAAAACGAGGATCTCTTGCACTATGTGAACGATCACCGTATCCCCCTGGAGGTGTGCATCAAGAGCAATTTCCACACCAAGGCGGTGCCGGATAGCCGCAGCCATCCAGTGGGGTATTATATCGATTGTGGCCTCAGGGTGACCCTTAATACAGATAACCGCACCATCTCCGATACCACCGTCACCGATGAATATATGCTGGCAATCCAGCTCTTGAATCTGGATTATCCCACCCTCAAACACGTGATATTAAATGGGTTCAAGAGCGCCTTTCTGCCCTATAAGGAGCGAGTGAGGCTGATCAATGAGACCCTGAGTGAATTTGAAGAGCTTGAGAAGAACGAACTAATAACCAAAACAAAAGAGTAAGAGAATCTATAATACTATGATTAAAACCATTAAGACAGCATTTTCCACGGCACAGGAGACCTTAAACTCCTTTGTGGAAGATAGTAATAATATCAGCCAGATGCAGCGCATCGCCGCGGCTTTGGCAAGGGTTTATGCCAGCGGAGGCAAGTGTATCATCTTTGGCAATGGCGGCTCCATGTGTGATGCCATGCACTTTGCCGAGGAATTCACCGGGCGCTTTCGCAAAGACCGTCCCGCCTTGCCCTGCATCGCCATCGCCGATCCCTCCCATATCACCTGTGTGGGAAACGATTATGGCTTTGACGAGATCTTCTCCCGCGGGGTGGAGGCGTATGCAAAAGCCGATGATTTTGTGGTGGGAATATCCACCAGCGGCAATTCACCCAACGTGATACGTGGCTTGCAGGTAGCCAAAGACCGGGGCTGCTTTACCTTTGCGCTCTTGGGCAAGGACGGCGGCAAGCTGAAAGACTTTTGTGATTTTGAGCTGATCGTGGCGGGTGATACCGCTGATCGCATCCAGGAAGTGCATACCTTGATCTTGCACACCATCATCCAATGTGTGGAAAAAGAACTATATCCGGAATTAATATGATGAAATCAAGACTTCTTACCCTCCTCTTTGTGCTGCTCACCATCTCTTTGGCAGCACAGGGAAACTATTATGATGCGGTGCTGAACCTCTCCGGCAATGACCTTTTGTTTGGCCTGCGCTCCCTGATTAGCAGCAATACCAATAGCAACTACACCGGCGCCCGTGCCTACCTCTTTCAAGACCTCGATAATACCGCCGGCACGGTCACCTGCATCTACACGGGCTATGTGTTTGATGTGGGCTATGATTATAATGGCACCACCAATCCCAATACGGAGCATACCTACCCGCAAAGTTGGTTTAGCAGCCCGCAATCCAGCATCAAAAAGGCAGACCTCCACCATCTATTTACCTGCGATGCGTTGGTGAATAACTACCGTGGCAATTATCCCTTGTATCCCGTAGCCAATCAAAACACTGCCACAATGTATTATAGCTATACGCCCTGGCAAAGCTATCGCGGAGCCTCCACCCTGGGACCCACAGTGTTTGAAGCGGCGGACGAAGCCAAGGGCAGAGTGGCGCGTGCACTCTTGTATTTTTATGTGCGCTACAATGATCCTTTGATCCAGCAGAATGTGGATATGCTGCCGGAGCTGATCAATTGGCATGAAAACGACCCTCCCACAGCCTTGGAGGTACAGCGCAATCAACATGTCCAAAACTATCAGGGCAATCGCAATCCTTTTGTGGACCATCCGGAATTTGTAGGCAGAATCTGGCGCCCCACAGCCAATGACGATTATACACAAGCTCCGGGGCTTTCTCTGCAATTTACCGGCGTTTATCCCAATCCCTTCGGCAGCGTTACCCGGATTGGCATCAGTAGCAAGGAAAGCGCCCCGGCACAGCTTGCCATCTATGATATCAAAGGCAGAAAGGTGAAACAGCAAAGCTTGAGCCTAACGGCTGGAGACAATGAGATTGTCTTTGATGGCAAAGACAATGCTGGCGATGCCCTGGCAGCAGGCGTCTATCTGGTGCATCTGAGCAGCAGAGGAAACAGTGTGAGCTGTAGAATCGTACGCTATTAAAGGAAGATATACATGTGGCAATCCCGGCTTTTCAGCGCTTTCTTGCTGGCTCTTGGCCTCCTGATGATGGCGGCTTGTGCCAGCACTGGCAGCAATGTGTTTCCCCTGGAACGTGGATATCTAAAGGAAGAACTGCTTTACGGTAACCTGAAGGCGATTGCCGCCATCAATCCGGGATTGGTGAAGGTGAGGCTGATTGGCTTTGGCAGTGGCAGTGAAACCCCAATTTATGCCCTGGAAATAGGCGATCCCAAAGCCAAGGGCAGGGTGTTGATTATCGGCCAGCATCATGGGGAAGAGGTGTTGGGCATAGAGCTGAGCGTGGCTTTGGCACACACTTTGGCGCAAGAATGGAAGCGCCACAAACAGTGGAGCAAGATCTTGGAAGAATACCAAATCTGGATAGTGCCCACCATCAATCCGGAAGGCTGGCGCGCGGTAAGCAGCGGAGAGCTGGCCCGCAAGCGCAAAAACAACCGTGTCACAAACAAAAATAAGACTTTCGATATCCGCACAGATGGCGTGGATCTAAACCGGAACTACCCCGTCTTTTGGGCAGATCAGGTTCCCGTGCCCCACACGCATCCCAATTATAAAGGGGAGCGTCCTGCCACAGAGCCAGAGGTGCAGGCGATTATTAGCCTTGCCGAAAAGCAGGATTTTGAGCTGGCATTCTTTTATCACAGCTCGGCATCCGGCAATTATAGCGAAACCATCTACCTGCCGGCATGGGTGCAATCTGATGCTGTGCAGGAGGCACGGATCAACAGTCTGATGGACTTTGCCAAAGGCTATGCCATACTGGTGAAAAGAGACTATCAAGATGGATACTACCATGTGGCAGAAGGCAATAGCTCCCGCGTGGGCAATGCCCGCAACTACTTTTTCCACACCCACGATACCGATGCTCTGCTGATTGAAATTGGCGGCATCAATCAGGAGGGAATCAGCGTGATCCACCCTCCGGTAAGGATGATGCGCAAGATTGTGGATAAGAATATCAATGCCTTGCGCAGCGTTCTATATGAGCGTGCCCTGGAAAGAGGCCAAGAATAACAGGCGTCCACTTTGTTTTAATCCAATAGAAAAAGCCCGGAAGATCTCCGGGCTTTGCTTGTATAACTATGGCGTTCTGCCTCAAAGGGCAGGATTATTTTACCACTACCAGTTTGCGGCTTTGGGTATAGGAGGGAGTGGTGAGCTTGTAATAGTAGATGCCGCTGGCCACATTGCGTCCGGAGGCGTCGCGTCCATCCCAATCAATCTGGTGGACACCCGCAGGCAGGGTGTAGGATTTTACCTTTTGACCTGCGATGTTATAGATTTCCAAGGTGCCGGTCTCGTTTTGCTTGATTTCGGCATTGATATTGGTTCTGGAACCGGTCTTGAAGGGGTTGGGATAAGCAGTGCCTAAGATGCTGCGATCTGGCAGCGGGGGTACCGGCTCATCACCGGTCAGGATTACGGATACAGGACCGTAGAAGGTGCTGTGTCCATCAATGGAGATAGCTTCCAGCCAGAAGTAGTAAGTGGCGGGGCCCTCCAATTCATTGGCGGTAAAGCTGTAATCTGCGCCGTCTGTGGTGTTGTGGGCAGGGATCACTACGGGAGTGAGAATCAGGGCATTGGCAAGCTGGAGATTATCGTTTGCATACACCTTAAAGCCATTCATATCGCTCTCGGAGGCGGTGCTCCATTTGAGGACTGCCATATGATCGGAATTGACGTATGCATTCATGCTGCTCAGCACTACGGGCACGGTTTCCTTGTAGGGGGATGCCACTGCGAAAAAGTAGAAATCTGTCACGTTGTATGCCACGATGGTATCGTTTCCACCGAGGGACTGATTTGGCCATATTTCCCAATCCAAGACGGGATAGCGGCGATAGATGATCTGCCAATCCATGGGTCCTTTGGCAAAATCTGCACCTTCCAAGCCAAAGCGGATGTTTACATTGAAGGTTTCCAGGGTTCCGCCCAATTCCCAGTGTTTGTTGGTGGTATATTCCAATCCCGCGGGCATATTGCCGGAGGGAGGGGCACCAATCTCTGAAAGATAAAGGGTCTTCATATCATCTGCCAATCCGCCGGGGGTTCCTTCTACAACTTCAATGGTTGCTTTTGTTTCGGGAACGGCTATTTCACCGGGCAGATCGTCCAAATCCACTTCCACTTCCCCGCCGCTGTAAGGCACGGTGGCAGGCAGGATGTTGAACAGAAAATCAAAGTAGCCCACGCTGGGGGTGACGGTGGAGACGATATCCACGAGTTGCATTTCCACCTTATAATCTGAATCTGCAAAAAGAGCCAGCCAGGCGGGATCGGAGAGGTCCTCGTCCAAATCTCCAAAGCCATAACCAGTCTGAGGGGCACCGGTGCCAATATCGCCAGTCCAATAACTGAAGATAGGGTTCAGGGCGCGCACCTGGGCTTGGTTCGGATAGGGGGTGGTGATCACGAACTTGGCTTTTTGGAGGTAGAGAACGGGGATGCCATTATGGGTGATATGGCCGCCATTGCTCACATACACGCGCTCGTCTCCGGATTGACCGGGGGTTTCCCAAGGCATCAAGGGATCAACGGTGTTGATGCGTTTGAAGGAAACGAGGGAGAAGGGATCAAAGTGCATCACCACTTCTGAGGCATCATCGGTGAAAGGCAGGTTTACATCCACACATTCGATGACGGTGGGTGTGCCTTGATGGATATACTTTTCGGCAAAATAATGAAACATATAGGAGGGGCTGGGGCTTTTGGTAAACCAATCCCCGTCGTGGGTGGGAAAGCCTGGACTATCGGCATCATAGGTCCAATTGCCACTGCGGTCATAGGCTTCCAGATGATATACATCAAAGCTGAAGATGGGTTGTGCAAATACGGTGCTTGCCCCCGACCAAATAAGCAAAATAAGCAAAAAGGCGAGACCGTTCATGGGTTTTGTTAAACGTTTTAGGGTTTTCATATTGTCTCCTTTAATATGGCATTTCTACATAATATTTTAATTGCATTGCCAAAGTATGCAACATAATAATATAACCTGAAACCATGATGGATGCAAGGAGGATGTGAGGGGGGCGCCAACCGGTGGCTGGCTTAGGGGACAGTAAACAGTGAACAGGGGCTTCGCTTAAGCCAAGTCTATTTTAAATTGGTGTTTCCTTCTTTCTTTACCACAAATCATCATAATGAGAAGGTCGCATCTAATGCTGTATGTATATGGTAACACAGGCTTTAGCCGGTGGTTTTGCTGACTTTAGTCGGCTTTTATTAAACTATCCAGCGAGCAAAGCGAGCTACCATCGAGCGCAGCGAATCACCCTGACCTCAGGAACCTGATCCATAAATGCTGTAAGCCCTTCATTAACATACGGTTAAAACCGGTGAAACCACCGGCTGAAAGCCATTGTTACTGCTCGCGATGATTGATGGGAGTGGCATTCTGCCGCAGGAATCAAAGGACGTTTTTTTATCCGATTCCGCCTTCTTTCCTATTAGATGCGCTTGTGATGCCGTTGTGATACCCAGCAATCCGCTGGGTATCACAACGGCATCACAACGGTATTCAATAAGGAAGGTTTCAGGTTTCAGGTTACAGAAAAAGCGGCATTCTGCAGCTTCATAACAGTGCGAAGCACGCTCAACTTGAGCGAAGCGAATCTCAACCGCGAACGCGCGTGAGCACTCAGCTGGCGCCTT
>JAAYQD010000127.1 GCA_012519465.1 Candidatus Cloacimonadota bacterium | reverse complement strand
CAACCAGACCCCCACCGTGGGAGTGGCTGCCAACTATACAGTCAATATCAAAAACAACGGTCAAAACGCCCAGAGCAACTATCAGGTGAAGCTGATGCAGGAAGGCGGCGGCGAATTGCTCTCTGTGAACGGTCCCACCATCCAATCCCTGCAAACCTTAGCTGTAAACATAAGCTGGACCCCCGCCCAGCAGGGCCCCATCACCATTTATGCCATGGTGGTTTTGAATGGTGATGAAATAGATACGAACAACGAAACCAACCGTCTGGATGTAATGGTACAGCCGGAAGGCGTGCAGGTGACCACCATCGGTGATGGAAATGAAACTGCCCGCTATCCCATGGATTTCTGGTGGAAAAACTCCCTCTATGAATGTATTTACATGGAGGATGAATTGGGCTTTGTATCCGGCACCATCACCGCCATCCAGCTGTATAACCAGTTTGTTACAAACAACCCCAACGGCGCCACCAAGATCTGGCTGGGAAGTACAGACCTGCAAGACCTCTCAGGCGGCTATATCCCTGCCAGCCAGCTCTCCCTGGTATTTGATGGCAACGTATCCTACCCCAGTGGTCAGAATGATATCTTGATTCACCTGCAAGTTCCCTATATGCACACTCCGGGCAACCTCGTGATGCTGGTACAGCGCCCGATGGATGGTCAGTATTACAGCTCTTCAGATTTCTTCAAATGTCAGACCATCGGCAGCAACCGCGCCCGTTATGCCTATAGCGATAGCGAAAGCTACAACCCCAATAGCCCACCCGCAGGCACGCTCATTGGACAATTCCCCAAAACCAGCTTCTTCTACAGCGGTGAAGCCATCGAAAACGACCTTAGCTGTTTCGCTCTTGCCGGAAACACCACCCCCACCGTGGGGATAGCTACAAACTATACCGTCAATATCAAAAACAACGGCGCAAACACCCAGACTGACTATCAGATCAAGCTGATGCAGGAAGGCGGCGGTGAATTGCTCTCTGTGGATGGCCCCACCATCGAAACCCTGCAAACCCTATCTGTAAACCTGCCTTGGACTCCCACCACGCCTGGCCCCCTTACCATTTATGCCACGGTGGTCTTGACTGGCGATGAATTTGCACAAAACAACGAAACCAACCACTTGGATATCACAGTGCAGCCGGAAGGCGTGCAAGTGACGGTAATCGGTGACGGCAGCCAAAACGCCCGCATCCCCATGGATTACTATTACAAATCATCTATCTATCAGTGCCTGTATTATGAAGACGAATTGGACTTTGTATCCGGCACCATCACCTCCTTGCAGCTGTATAACAACTTTGCCACAAACAGCCCCAACGGTGCCGCCAAAATATGGCTGGGCAGCACCACCTTGCAAGACCTCTCCGGCGGCTATATCCCTGCCACCGAGATGACTCTGGTGTTTGACGGCAACCTGCAGCTGCCATCCGGTGAAAACGACATCATGATCCCCCTCCAGAGCCCCTATATGCACACTCCCGGCAACCTGGTGATGATGATACAACGCCCCTTGGATGCAGTCTATTACAGCTCTTCAGATTACTTCAAGTGCCAAACCATCGGCACAAACCGTGCCCGCAACACCTATAGCGATTCTATTGAGTATGACCCCAACTCTCCACCCGCCGGAACGCTCTCCGGGCAATTCCCCAAGCTCGCCATCTTCTATAGCAGCGAGCCCATAGAAAACGACCTCGGCATTTCCGGGCTCACCGGCAATGCCACCCCCACCGCCGGCGCCGCTTCCACCTATACCGTTAATATCAAAAACAACGGTCTCAACGATCAGGACGACTATCTGGTAAAGCTCTTTACCCAAGGCGATATCGAAGTAGCCTCCGTGCCCGGTCCTGCCATCAACTCCTTGCAAACCCTGCAGGTGACCTTGAACTGGACACCCGCCACCCATGGCAACACCTATATCTATGCAACAGTGGTGATGGACGATGATGAAATTGAACAGAACAACCGCACGGCAAACTTCAATGTATATGTGAATCCCGCCGGAGTCTTTACCTTTACTGTGGGAGACGGCAGCCAAGACGCCCGTATGCCCATTGATACCTATTACAGACACTCCATGTATCAAACCCTCTACTTCCCAGATGAACTGAACGGATTCTTGGGTCAAATCACCGGCTTGCAGCTTTATAACAACTTCAACACCGGCGTGATGAATGCCAGCGTGAAAATGTGGCTGGGAACCACCACCCAAACATCCCTGGATACAGGATATATCCCTGCCGATCAGCTCACCTTGGTGTTTGACGGCAACCTGGATTTACCCTCTGGCACAAACGACATCATGGTTCCCTTCATCGATCACTATCTGTATTTGAATGGCGAAAACCTGGTCTTGATGGTAAAGTATGATGATGCCGATTGGTATACCTCCACAAACTACTTTAAGAGTCAGACCGTGGGCGGCAATCGCGCCCGCAACGCCTATAGTGACAGTGAGGATTACAACCCCTTGGCACCGCCCGCCGGAACGCTCACCGGCCAATTCCCCAAGACCACATTCTTTGTGATTCCCGGTGGAGTGGGGCATATCAACGGCGTGGTGACAGGCGTAGGAAACCAGCCCTTGGGCGGCGTGAATGTTACCCTGAACCAAGGCGCATACTCTACCACCACCAATACCGCCGGAGAGTTTAGCCTCATCAACGTGCTGCCTGAAGATTACACCCTCACCTGCAGCGTCCTCGGCTATGCAGATCACACCCAGGCCATCAGCCTGGAAGAGGATCAGACGCTGGAACTGCAAATCACCATGGAACTCCTTCCCCAGGTGGTGGTGAGTGGAACCATTCATGCCAGCGATACCGGCGTCGGCATCCCCGGAGCCGCCATCTATCTCTTTGGCTATGAAGATTATATGACCAATACTACCGCCACCGGAGCCTTCAGCTTTGCTGCCGTGTATGCAGGTCACACTTATGAATATAATATCTCCGCCGCGGGCTATACCTCCCAAAACGGAAACATCACCGTGGGCAGCGCAAACTACGATATGGGCGATATCACCCTCAACGAGGTGGCTTATGCCCCCGTGGGCGTGCTTGCCGAAGCCAATGTAACCAATTCCAGCGTGGATATCACCTGGTATGCCCCCGATCCCAACGCCCTGGATATCACAGAAGGCTTTGAAGGCAACACCTTCCCGCCTGCAGATTGGGGCAATACGGTAACCAACACTGGCACAGCCAATGCCCAAGGTGTATACCCCACCTGGTGCAGAGTGGGACTCGTATCCGCAGATACAAACGTGGTGCCCACCGAAGGCTCATTCCAGGCCGGATTGCAGTGGGATTACAACCATCAGGATGAATGGCTGATCACCCCCAGCTTCAACTGCCCACCCTCCGCCTACCTCAAGTTTGATACCTACGTATATTTGGGCTCCACAAACGAAGACCATTACAAGGTAAACATCTCCAACGACAACGGCAGCACCTGGACCACCCTCTGGGATGCCAGCGAGCAGCAGGGAGGATGGAACCATTATTACTTCCCCATCACCATTGATCTCAGTGCCTATTCCGGACAGCAGATCAAGCTGGCTTTCCAAGCCGTGGATGGTCCCGATGATTCCGGCCTCTGGTATGTGTGGTTCATCGATAACGTCTATATCGGCAATATCATCACCACCATCAGCTTTAGCGCAGATGAGATGCGCTCCGTATCCTATGGCGATTCCGCCCAAAGCGCCTGGAACACCGCCATGCCCGTGCGTGCCATCTCCAGAGACCGCGAGCTTGGCTCTCCCAGAACGGAGCCCAGCCATGCCATGCCTCTGGCAGAGAGCAACCGCTCCCACCCGCAAAGGGTGTTGACCGGCTACAAGGTATGGCGCTTGACCGAAGGCCAGGAGGCAAACCACTCCGCCTGGACTCTGATCACCCCCGAAGAAGTAACAGGCCTTTCAGCCGGTGACGATGCCTGGGCAAACCTGCCCAACGGCTTCTATCGCTGGGCTGTACGCGCTGTTTACACCAATGGTGTGGAATCCGTGCCCTCCTTCTCCAATACCCTGGAAAAATATATGCAGACGGGAATGATCGTGGGATTGGTGCGCCGTGAAACCAACGCCCCCATTTCTGGAGCCACAGTTACCGCCTCCGGAGTAACAGCCACTACCAACGCAGCCGGAGCCTATACGCTGATAGTTCCTGTGGGAACCCACAGCGTTACCGCCTCTGCCACTGGATTCGTAACCCAAACCATAGATAACGTGGCTGTTGCCTTCAATCAATCCACCACCGTCAACTTTGTCATGGTGGTGGGAACAGATAGCGATGACAACGTCTTGCCCGTCACAGCCACCGCACTCAATGGCAACTATCCGAATCCCTTCAATCCAGAAACCACCATCAGCTACAGCATCAAGGAAGCTGGTGCCGTGAGCCTGGAAATCTATAATATCAAAGGACAATTGGTCACCACCCTCGTCCACCAAGACCAATCCACCGGCCACTACAAGGCCGTCTGGAGCGGTAAGGACGCATCAGGCAGAGCCTGCAGCAGCGGTATTTACTACTACCGTCTCACAGCTCCCGGCTATCGTCAGGTGCGTAAGATGGTGTTGAGCCAGTAGAGTTAAAAAAGCCCCAGCGTGATGCTGGGGCTTTTTTTTGAGGTTAGAGACCAGAGAACAGGGGGCTCGCTACGCTCGCTATGAATAAAGAATAATGAATGGCGAATGATGGGGACGTCAGAATAGACTTGGCTTTAGCGAAACACTAACCCATTGGTAACACAGCCCTTAGCTGGTGGTTTCGCTGACTTTAGTCAGCTTTTATTACACTATCCAGCGAGCAAAACGAGCTACCATCTAGCGCAGCGAGCCACCCTGACCCCCTGGTACCTGATCCTTAAATGCTATAAACCCTTTATTAACAACCGGTTAAAACCGGTGAAACCACCGGCTGAAACCTGTGTTACCACCCGCGCAAGCAGCCCCTTGCCTATTAACCACCCTTGTCTCTCCTTTGTCTCGACAAGGGTGGTACAAGGGTGGTACAAGGGTGGGTAATGAGCGCGCTCAGGGAGCAGGGGACAGTGAACAGGGGGCACGCTGCGCGTGCTTTGGGGACAGGGCACAGGGTTCAGGGGGAGGCGGCTTCGCCGCAGGGGTTAGGGGTCAGGGCTAATGCCGAGTCTATTTTTGAATTAGTGAAATCGGTCTAATCAGTATAATTCGTGTAAAATAAGGCTTCAGCCGCTTCTCAACAGTGCGAAGCACGCTCAACCGTGAGCAAGGCGAACACTCAACTGGCGCCTCGGCGCCTCTCAACGCTCGCGAAGCGAGACCAACGGAAACCTGACTCCTAAACCCTTGCCCCCTCACCCCACGAAGGCAACATTCCCATTATTAAGGAACAATAATTGCATGTTTAATAAAGCGGTTTTAGATGAGCCCATTTCATCATGTGATGAGCCGAGGGCTTATCAGTATAACCCCCCGTAGCGTTTGATAGCATCGGGCTACCAACGTGGCTGTGACTTAGTTTTATCAAGTATAGAGGAGATACCATGAAGAGACTCACACTCGCCACCTTGTTTTTATTTTTGGCAACACTTGTTTTTGCCGTTACCCACACCATGGATGTGGGCGCCACTCGTGAGGATGAAGCCAGTGTAACCATCGGTGACGGCTCACAATGGGGTCGCGTTCCCATGGATTTCTATCACAAAAATTCTCTTTATCAGTGTTTGTACTATCAAGCTGAATTGGGGTTTACAGCACGTGAGATCACAGCTCTAAAGTTATATAGTGACTTTGAATCATTTTACCTCAATGGCGCCACCAAGATCTGGCTGGGCACCACACACCTGCCAGACCTCTCCGGAGGATATATCTCTGCAGATCAGCTCACCTTGGTATATGCTGATAGCCTGCAGCTTCCCGGTGGTGGGCAAAATCACATCCTTATCGATCTCCAGACCCCCTACCTGTATCTGGACGGCAATCTGGTGATGATGGTGCAGCGGCCGATGGATAGTGTTTACCATTTTAACTCCAATGGTTTTAGGTGCCAAACGGGAGATAGCAACCGCGCCCGCAACGTTTACAGCAATAGCATCGTCTACAACCCATACAATCCCCCCACTGGCGAGCCCACCGGACTGTATCCCCGCCTTACCATCTATTACAATTCAAATGCCCTGCAAAATGACCTGGGCTGTACCCATCTTGTGGGCAACACCACGCCCACCGTGGGGATGCCCGCCACTTATACGGTCAATATCCAAAACGGTGGCATAAATCCCCAAAGCAACTATCAGATCATGCTAATGCAGGAGGGTGGAGGCCAGCTGGCGGTTGTGGATGGACCTCCCATCCAATCCATGCAAATGCTGCCTGTAAATATAAACTGGACACCTTCCCAAGCTGGACCCATCAGCGTTTATGCCAAAGTGGTGATGGCTGGTGATGAGTTTGAGCACAATAACCACTCCCGCCCCCTCGATATCGTGGTCCAACCGGAAGAGATCCATGTGACAACCATCGGCGTGGGAGATCAAGCCGCCCGCCATCCCATCAATTTCAGCAACCAAAACTCCCTCTATCAGTGTCTTTATATGCAGGATGAATTGGGTTTTACCTCCGGCACCATCACCGCCGTGAAGCTATATAACCACTTTGAATCTGACATCCAGGGTAGCCCCACCAGGATCTGGCTGGGATCCACAAGCTTAGCCGACCTCTGGAGCGGTTATATCCCTGCCAGCCAACTCTCCTTGGTGTTTGAAGGCAATGTGGATTTCCCCTGTTGGCAAAATGAGATTCTGATTCCCCTCACCACGCCCTTCATGCACACAGCGGGGAATCTGGTGATGATGGTGCAGCGGCCTATGGATGGCACCTTTTATACCGCTTATGATGTTTTCAAATGTCAGCTTGGCAACCCATACCGCGCCCGTTATGTTTTTAGCAATAGAGAACACTTTGACCCCATGAACCCGCCAGAGGGCACACCCACCACGCATTACCCCAAAATCAGCCTTTACCACAGCAGCGAACCCATTATCAACGATCTTGGCTGTTATGGTCTTGCGGGCAATACCACCCCCTCTGCCGGGGATACCTCCATCTATAGGGTGTATATCCAAAACAACGGCCAAAATATCCAAGCCAGATATCGGATCTCGCTGATGCAGGAAGGCGGAGGCAATCTTGCGACCATCGTTGGTCCACCCATCCCGCCCATGCACATGCTTCCGGTAAATATCAGCTGGATTCCCACCCAAGAGGGTACCATGAGCATCTATGCCAAGATTCTTTATAGGGATGATGAAATCGAGCAAAACAATACCACCGCCCAGCTTAATATCACCGTGCAGCCGGAAGGAACCCAGATGATTACCATTGGTGAGGGTAACGAAATCGACCGCATACCCCTGGATTTCTCTCACAAAACATCTCTTTATCAGAATTTGTGGCATGAGGATGAATTGAACTTGCCCAGCGGCACCATCACCTCACTGCAGCTATACAACCATTTTAGCATAGGGCCCATCCCCTGCAATGCCAAAATATGGCTGGGCAGCACTGACCTGGAGGACCTTACAGGCGGCTTTATCCCCGCTGGAGAATTGACCCTTGTCTTTGACGGAGTGATACTGCTCCCTAACGGTGAAAACGAGATCCTGATCCCTCTTTCCACCCCTTATGAGATTACCCCCGGAAACCTGGTGATGATGATACAGCGCCCCTGGTATTCACTCACCTTTGGCAGTAGGAACTATTTTAAGACCCAAGCCAGCGCTCCCCACCGCGCCCGCATTTTCTATAGCGATGATAGCCCGATTGATCCCTATAATCCTCCTCTTGCCTGGGATACCTGGTACTTGGCACGAACCCCGCAAACCACCTTCTTTGTGGCTCCCTTACAAATGGGTAGCATCATGGGTGTGGTTGCCAATGCCATCAATCAGCCTCTTGAGGACGCATATATCAGCCTGAATGCGGGCGAATACACCGTTTATACAAATAGTTACGGTATTTACAGCCTTGACGCACCTGTGGGGATTTACAGTGTGACCGCCTCTGCCCCCGGATATATCACCCAAACCATTGAAAATGTGGAGATTGATCCCAACCAAACCACCCATCTCCACTTTGTGATGGTTTCCGAAACGGATAACGATGATAACGAGATACCCGTCATTATCACCACGCTGCATCCCAACTATCCCAATCCCTTCAATCCCCAGACCACCATCAGCTACAGCATCAAGGATGCCGGAGCCGTGCGCCTGGATATCTACAACATCAAAGGTCAACTGGTCACCACCCTCGTCAATGAAGATAAACCCAGCGGCCACTATAAAGCCATCTGGAATGGCAGAGACGCCAGCGGCAGAGCTTGTAGCAGCGGTATCTATTTCTACCGCCTGCAGGCACCCGGATACAGTAAAGTAAACAAGATGCTGCTCAGCCAATAGGAAAAAAGCCCCGGCATGATGCTGGCAATGACAATAAAGATTAGGAGGTACGAGAAAATGTACGCAGGTGGCATGATCAAAAAAGTGGTATTTGTGGTTTTGTTTGGCAGTGTGCTTTTGGGCACCCTCTTTGGCGGGAATATCTACGTTCAAGACCGCAAATATGGAGCCATTAAGGTGTATGTGACAGACCGTAAGTATGATGCGGACTTGGTGGTTTATGTGGCAGATTACAAGTCCGAGGCAAGGGGAAAAGATGAGATTTGGTATTTTGAAAAGTACAAATCCAGCGCTGATGCCGTTATTTGTATTGTGGATTACAAAAGTGAGGCAGATCTGAAGATATATTATGCAAGATATAAATCCGAAGCGGGCTGGAGAAAATCGAATAAATATGTGGGCAGGCTGAGATAGAGATAGGAGCCTGGGATATGCCAGCTGGGAAAAGAACAATCGATCTTGCTTGATTTACCGATCGGAGATTTGCGATATTCACAAAAAAGCTTGACAGGGAATCGATATTTTATAACCTCGGCATTGTGGATTAAATAGGAAGCAAACCTAAGGAGTCTATCATGAAAAGGATAAGTTTCTTGTTAGTAATTATGCTGCTGATGGGCAGCGTGTTTGCCGTTAACAATTTTGGGTTTGAATTTCCGGAGGGGCGGAGGCAGGTATCAGCAGAGATTCTGCAGCTGGTGCAGGCTGTGAATGCAGATTCAATCATGTCTTATATTCAGGTATTGCAGGATTTTGAGACGCGCTATTATCTGGCGCCAAACCGTTTGGAGATTGCCACCTGGCTAAAGGATCAGTTTATCCGGTTTGGGATCACGGATACCGAATTTCAGATATTAGAGCATCCGCAGGGCGGAACTCAATATAATGTGATAGCCACCCTTCCGGGGCTGGAATCCGAGGATGAATACATCTATATCGGAGCGCATTATGATTCCACTTTGGAGTCTCCGGTACCATCCATGACCTTGGCACCAGGGGCGGATGATGATGCCAGTGGATGCGCCGCCATTTTGGAAATAGCCAGGATCATGATGTTAGCCGGTTTTCAGCCGCGCTGCAATATCCGTTTTGTGGCCTTTGCCATGGAAGAGACAGGTTTACACGGCTCTTATTATTGTTCGTATCACTTGAGGGAAAATGGTACCAAGCTGAGGGCGTATATCAATTTGGATATGATAGCTTTTATGGAATCCGAAGAGGATGATTGGCAAATCAGGCTGCATCCCTATACTGGCTCTGAACAGCAGCATCAATTTGCGTGGGAGCAGGTGATCCTTTATTCCGATCTTACTCCTGTGGAAGGTGTACAAGATACAACGCGTGGCGACAGTTATTGTTTTTGGATAAGAGGATTTCCTACCATTTACTTACAGGAACCCTTTCTCAATCAACATATGCACACACCTGAGGATACAATAGACAAGCTCAATCCCCAGTTTTGTGCGCAAATGGTGAAAGCCATCATGGCTACCTTGGCGGGATATTCCCTGATGCCAGCCATGCCCCGGGAGATGAAAGTGTTGGACGGAGGCAATGGCCATGAACTGGTGGTGCAGTGGGCTTCTTCCAATGATGCCAGCATCACCCAATATAAGGCTTGTTATAGCAATGCAGATGGCAGCATCTCTGGTGAAGAGATAGTGGCAGGTTTCTCGCACACGATTTCTGATCTGGTTCAGGATGAGGAATATACAGTGCAGTTATACAGCATGGATGCGGAAGGCAAATATAGCTTTTGGGTGCAGGGCAGCGGCATTCCCAGGGTGATCCCGCAGACGCCGCTCAATATAAGTGAAACTCCCATTTCTGACGCCATCCAGATATCCTGGGATGCCAATATCGAATGGGATTTGGCAGGATATATCCTTTATAAAAGCAATTCTGAATCCCAGCTGGGAACTCCCATCACCACTTTGCCAATTACAGATACCAGCTTCACGGATACCGATGTCAATTCTCAGGATGGGTTTTATTATTATACGCTACAGGCGATTGATCAAGATGGCAATATATCGGAGCTAACGGATACCGTTTCCAGCCGTCCGCTCACCTTGGATAGGGGAATCCTGATCGTGGATGAAACCAAGCACAGCATTGGTGCCGGCACTTACAACATCCCCAATGATCTGGTGGATGCCTTTTATGAGGGGTTGTTGGAAGGTTTTGCGGCGGATCAGTTTGATTGTGAAGAACATGATGAGCTGTTGCGTTTGGCAGATATCGGCATTTATTCCTCCATCTTGTGGCATGGGAATGATATGGCGGAAATGGATTATATCGCCCGGGTCAAGCCTGCCATTAAAGGGTATTTGGCAGCAGGGGGAAAGATACTTTTCAGCGTCATGGGTATAAACAGGAGTATGGGAGTGGATGATTTTGCTGCCCAGTGCCTGGGTATCCAACAGACTCTATCGTCTTCTTTAGCGCGTCTGAAATATGCCACTTCCGTATCTGAGGGCTTTTTCGACATGCAGGTGGACCCGCAAAAAATCAGTAATTCGCCGGGTGGTCACCTCTATCATATAACTGCTATCTATCCCACAGATAATGCGCAAATCCTTTATGTTGCCGGTTCTGATTTTGAAGATGAGCATTACTTTGGGGTATTGAATGGTTCACCGGTGGGCTTGCGCAATTTTTATGAGGCGGGAGAGGCAATCACGCTCAGTTTCCCTCTCTATTATATGTACCAGGATCAGGCAAAGGATTTTGTGCAACACGTTTTCCGCAATCTGTTTATGGAAGACACAGCCAGTGATGATCCTTATCACACTCCGCCTGCCCGGCTTGCCATCGGTGCCAACCATCCCAATCCCTTTTTATACAGCACGCGCTTTGTCATCACTGCCAAGGATGAACACCTGCCCATTTCCGTGAGTGTATACAACTTGCGCGGGCAGAGGGTGAGAACTTTGGCAAAAGACGCAGCACCCCGGACGGTGGATGAATTGAGCTGGGATGGCAAAGATGAGAAGGGGATGCGCCTTGCATCCGGCATCTATATGCTGAGGCTGGTGCAAGGTAACAGGAGCGTGGCCAGGAAGGTGGTGCTGATGCATTGAAGGTGTGATTTTGCGCTAAATACTTGACAAGTTTGATTGCTTTGACGAGCTTGCTTTTCGATAGCTGATATCTTGCAAGAGCAGATCGGCAATCAATATAAACAATGCAATATCAAGGTTCAAGGAGCCTCCAATGCGGAAGTATCAATTTCTTTTACTCGCTGCACTCCTGCTGCTGTTTTCGTGTGAAAAGACCACCAAGGTGGATGAATATGCACAGCTGATAGATCATCAATATACGTTGATCAAGGTTAATTATGAACAGCTGTATCAAAACCGGAGTTCTTTGTATAATACCATGAATATCAACCCTCGGGATGAAAATGGGGTTCCGCTATTTGTGTGGGAAGGCGAGCATTATTACCATCCGGTGCTCATCGGTCAGCGT
>JAAYQD010000126.1 GCA_012519465.1 Candidatus Cloacimonadota bacterium | reverse complement strand
CCTTTTCTGAAATTATGCCTGCTTAATAGGTAAAATAAATTTGCTGTTTTGGTGAGTGAAACTATCGAAGCCAGCCCATGAAAAATCCCCCCAAAATAGCGATTTGCAGTTTTGGTGAGTGGATTTGCAATTTTTAGTGAGGGTTTATATGGAGGAAGCATAACAAACTGGCTTTTTCCTTGACAGATAGTGCCCACTTCAGAGCATGATCAAAGTGTTTGGAAAGCCATCAGAATGACAGACACAATACAAGCGTAAGGAGTTTATTATGAAATACTTTCGCAAATTGAGCGGTGAAAGATGTTACCTCTCCCCCATCTCTTTGGAGGATGTGGAGCGCTATACCGAATGGATTAACGATCCAGAAATCGCCCCCTTTCTGAGCCTGTATTCCCAAGTGGTGGGTGTGGAGGAAGAGAGGGAAATGCTGAAACAGCTTATCAGCAAAGACGTGGTGTTTTCCATTGTGGAAAAAGACACCAACAAGGTGATTGGCAATTGTGGATTACACAATCTTAACAGCATCCATAGAACTGCCTCCTTTGGCATTTTTATAGGAGAAAAGACATTTTGGACCCAGGGCATCGGTCTGGAAGCCACGCAATTAACTCTTGATTTTGGCTTTAATATCCTGAATCTCAATTCCATTGAGCTGAATACCATGGAGTATAACAAACGTGGGATACGCTGTTTTGAAAAAGCCGGATTCAAGCTTGTGGGAAGCCGTAGACAGGCGTTTTTCCATGCCGGCAAGTATCACGACATCCTCTTTTATGATATTCTGGCATCTGAATATGAAAGCATCTTCGTGGATAAATCCTTCAACTACAGTATCAGCGACGAGGCTGGCCGCTCCAAGATTACGATTGTGTGAGTATGTTTAACAACATCTTGGGGCAAGATCATGCCCTGCAGATACTACAATCTGCCATTGAGCACGATAGAGTCTCGCAGGCGTATTTATTCCACGGTCCGGAGGGAGTGGGCAAATTCACCACTGCCCTGTATTTTGGGATGGCATTAAACTGTTTGGCAAAGAGTGAATTTCGCCCCTGTGGTGTGTGCAATTCTTGCCGCCGGCTGCTCAATCTGGACCATCCGGATTTCATTTATCTGTTTCCCACGCTCAACTTGCGGATGACGGATGAAGGGGAAATCAGGGATAATCTGGATAGCTATGAGGCTTATATTCAAAATAAAAAAGACAGCCCCTGGCTGCAATTTCACTTCAATAGAGCCACAGAAATTCGCAGAGAGAGCGTTGCCTTCCTCATCAAAAGACTAAGCCTGTCTATCTTTGATGCCAATTATCGGATCTGCCTGATTGAAAACGCAGATATGATGAATATCCAAACCAGCAATGCTTTTTTGAAGATATTGGAAGAGCCACCTGCCAGAACTGTGATGCTGCTTACCACCAGCCGCCTATCCTCACTCTTGCCCACCATTTTGTCGCGTTGCCAGCCGATTTACTTCAGACCGCTATCACAAAGCGTGACGGAAAGCCTGTTGCGCAACAAGCTGGAGTATGATGAACCCACGGCTCGTGCCGCCGCCCGTATTGGCAGCGGGAATTTTAAGACTGCCGTACAAGTGGCAGAGGGCAGCTCCCAGGGCTTGCGGGACCTGGCTTTCCAGATAATGGAACTGGCGATGGGTGATAAGGAGCTGGACTTTGTGAACTTAATTGATTCCCTCAAAGACCAGCTGAATGCTGAATCTGCCAAGAATCTGCTTTCTTATATGGGATTCCTGGTAAATGACATAGCGGTTTTGCGCTCCAATCCGGAAGAGATAACCAATATCGACAAACTGGATGAGCTGAACAAGCTGGCGCGTGATGATGATATATTCATTGAAGATGTGTTGAAGTTTTTGGGTCTGTTGGAGGATTTTCAGCGTAAAATAGCCGGCAAAGTGAATCTGCGTCTACTGATGATGAATTGCTTTTATGCGCTGAAGGATCTTTATCGGAGTGCCTAAGTAGGGATGTCTCAAAAGAAGCTAT
>JAAYQD010000125.1 GCA_012519465.1 Candidatus Cloacimonadota bacterium | reverse complement strand
ATGGCTTTACCGGGCGGCAGGAACAGCATATCTCCCATACCCAGCAGCCTTTCTGCACCGATCATATCCAAGATCACACGGGAATCCACCCGGGAGGACACTTGGAAGGCGATGCGGGCGGGGAAGTTTGCCTTGATGATGCCGGTGATGACCTTGATGGAGGGTCTTTGGGTAGCCAAAATCAGGTGAATACCCACGGCACGCGCCATCTGCGCCAGTCTCGTGATGGGATGTTCGATATCCTTGCCGCTGGTCATGATAAGATCTGCAAATTCATCCACTATGATGATGATATAGGGCAGTTTTTCCATCTCCTCATCTTTTGCCGCCTGCTGGTTGTAACTGTTGATATCACGCACCTTAGCCTCTTGCAACAATTCATAGCGGCGTTCCATCTCGCGCACCGCCCAATACATATTTTCCAAGGCGTTATCTGGCTCTGTGACCACATCTCCGATGAGGTGGGGCAGTCCGTTATAACCAGCCAGTTCCACCCGTTTGGGATCGATGAGGATGAGGCGCAAATCTTCGGGGCGGGTACGCATGATGAGGCTCATGATGATGGTATTGATACACACGCTTTTCCCGCTGCCCGTGGCGCCTGCGATGAGGAGGTGGGGCATTTTGGCAAGATCGGTAACCACAGGCTTGCCGGCGATGTCTTTGCCCAAGCCAAACATCAGCTTGGAACTGGATTTCTTCATCTCTTCGGAAAGCAGGAGGTCTTTGAGATAAATCATATCGCGGGTGAGGTTGGGGATTTCCACACCAATGAGCCCACGCCCCGGAATGGGGGCTTGTACGCGGATGCTGCGAGCTTTGATGGCCAAAGCCAAATCATCTGCCAGAGAGGTAAAGCGATTCACCTTCACGCCCTTGGCGGGCTCCAGCTCGTATTGGGTAATGATGGGGCCGATATTCACGTGGCGCACCTCTGCCTCAATGCCAAATTCGCTTAGTTTATCGGTCAGCACCTCGCTGGTGGCGTGGATCTGGCTTTCGATCTCTTTGCGATCGCGCTCGGAAAGCTTGACAGGGCTTTCCAAAAACTCTTCAATGGATGGCATTTCATAGGGGCGATCTTCATCATCACCTGTGTCTATCTCCCGTTTGGGGGGAGGCTTGGGGCTGGGTTTTGCGGGCTTGGACGCCATTGCTTCCAGCACTTCCATTGGCGAGGGAAGGTCATGAGGCTCTTCGTAAACAGGCTCTTCAGCCTGGGGCTCCGGAGGATCTTCGCTGATGTTGATAGTGGGTTTATCAGGGGCTGGCTTTTTGGTTTGTCTGCGGTTTTTAAACACCAGCACCAGCTCTCGCCACCATTTCTTGATGGTACGCCATTCAAAAATCATGATCAGGCTCAAAATCATCAACACTATCACGATAACCACCGCACCCATATTGCTGAAGATGGCTTTGAGGATGCTCCACAAAAAGCCGGGAATAATGGCATAGCCCAGCTCTCTGTCTTTGCCGGAAAACAGCACCTGCAGCCCAAACACCAAGATGAGGCTCAACAACACCTTTTGCCGCGCTTTGGGGGCATTGGGCTCGATAAAGTATTGCAGGGCAATAAAGCCAATGAGGGCAAAGCCGATGATGGAAAAGAGATATCCAAACAGATATACCGTGAGATTGCCAAACAGGATGCCAAACACCCCCACCAGATTGTGAGTGGAGGAGCGGGCTGTGGAAAACCAATCCAGAAAGTTGCCCGTATCTCGCAAGATATCCATATCCTTGCGCAAATAGCCCGGACCCATGATCAGGCTCAAGACCATCAAAAGACAAAGCAGAAATATCAAGCCGCTTGCCAGCTTCCGTTGCCATGGTTTCCAGGCTTTGGGGCTATAATTTCTCTTTTTCTTTGCTGCCACAGTATTCCTCCTTTAGACGTTGAAACGAATGGAAATCACGTCTCCATCCTTCACCACATACTCCTTGCCTTCCAAGCGAAAGAGACCTTTTTCTCGCAGGATTTTTTCGTTGCCGTGCCGGATAATATCATCATAGCTGAAACACTCCGCACGGATAAAACCGCGTGCCAAATCGCTGTGTATCTTACCGGCGGCGGTGAGGGCATTATCCCCGCGGGTGATGGTCCAGGCACGCACCTCATCATCCCCCACGGTGAAAAAGCTGATATAACCCATCAATTGATAGGAAAGCTGGGTGAGCCTATCGCGGATGGAGGATGCGATGCCCATATCTTCCATAAATACCTGGGCTTCCTCATCATCCAGCTTGCTTAGCTCTTCCTCAAAGCGGCCGGCAATGGCGATTGCCAGGTATCCCCTGCCACTTAGCTGGGATAACAGCTCTTCCTGCTGATTATACTCATCCTCGCCGCAATTAACCAGCAAGAGGAGGGGTTTTTGGCTGAAGAACTGGAAGCCCCGCAGGCTCTTTGCGTCTTCGGCGCCTAACTCCATATTCCGCAGGGGAAGCCCTTCCCGCAGGTCTTCACAAACCAGTTTCAACAGCTTTTCCTCGTTTTGGATGGCGGGCGTTTTCACGCCGCGTTTATAGCTGAGCTCGATGCGCTCCAGCCTGTTCTCTGCCACAATCAGATCACTCAATACCATCTCTTCCTCAAAGCGCATCAGGTCTTTGAGGGGGTTTCTTTCACCCACGATGGCATCCAGTTCGTCATCCACAAAATTGCGCAGCACAAGGGCAAAGCCTTCGCAGCTCTTGAGGTCTTGAATCATGCTGCTCTCTGCGTTTTCTATATCCTGAGAAAAGATGCCGGGATAATCCCGATACTCGATGTGGGCATAGATGGTTTTCTTGGGCTTATACAGCTGTGATAATTGGGTGATGCGGGGATCGGTGATTTGCACCACGCCAATATTGATGGAATCTGCAGGGATATATTTATCGGTGCTGTGTTCAGAACCGGTAAGAGCATTAAATATGGTGGTTTTGCCACTTTTGGGCAGGCCTGTGAGGGCTATTTTCATCGTTTGGGTTTTCCTTTACATAGTTTACGCAGGGCACGCACTTCGGTGGGGGTGAGGGGCCTCCAACAGCCCGGCTGCAGATCCTTGAGCGTGAGCGTGCCAAATTGCAGCCGTCTGAGGGCTATTACCTTGCCGCCAACTGCCTCTATCATCTGGCGTATCTGGCGCTTGCGGCCTTCGCGAATTACCAGTTTGAGGCTCATTCCCTTTTCACTGCGGCTTTTGATATAGACGCCGGCAGAGCGCGTGGGACCGCCCTCTATCACCACTCCTTCCCGCAGACTGCGGATGGCGGAATAAGGCAGAGGGGGCTTCACATCCACTTTATACACCTTTTCGATGCTAAAACTGGGATGAGTGAGCTGGTTTATCAATTCCCCATCGTTGGTAAAAAGCAAGAGGCCTTCAGAGTTTTTATCCAGCCTGCCGGCATAGTTCAGATGGGCAGCCTCGGGAGGCAGGAGGTCATAAACGGTTTGGCGCTGTTTTTCATCCGTGCGGGTAACCATATAGCCGCGGGGCTTGTTCAGGATGAGATACATGGGTTGCGCCGCGGGCTGCAGGGGCTTGCCATCCAGGGTCACTTCATCCTCTTTGCCAATGCGTATGCCAAGATCCTGACATATCTGCCCATTTACGGCAATCCTGCCGGAGGTGATCAGGCTCTCCATCTTGCGCCGTGAGCCCAAACCACAGGATGCCAGCCAACGGTTGAGGCGGATGCCGCTACCAGCGCTCGAGGCTGTTTTGGATGATTGTTTTGAAGAGGTTTTTGATGAGTTCATCGGTTGCTTCCTCTTTGCTGCCAAATCTGGCGGTACTGCCAGAGCCGACGGCATAAGTTTCATATAGTGTAAGGTTTCTATTTTCCCAAATCACCTCATTTTGGACAAGATCGGTGAAGGTGACGCTGAGCGTGAGCCGCAGCTGGTAATCTTGGATGCGATTGGCAGCATCATAGCTATGAATGCTCTCTTCAAAAGAGGTAAGCACTCCTTCCAACACGCAATCCGGGTTTTGGGTGACGGGCTTGAGCCTGCCATCCGAGCGAAAGTGATTGTTCAAACCCCCAAATACATCATCACCAATGGCAAATTCCGTACTGCGATTCTCAAAAGGCGCAATACGGATTTTTTTTAGATGCGGATAAGCGTTTACATATACGGAATATGCGCATCCTGCCATTAGCAACAAAATCAGGGTGTAAGTAATAAATATCTTGACCATATATCAAGCCCAAAAAATACTACATCCTTGTCAAGATAAACCTTTAAAAACTTAAAAAACATACTAAGTACTGATACTGAAAGGAGGTATCAAATGGCAAAAAAATACCTCTCCCGAGTGGAGACAGCCAAAAAGCTGAAAGTATCTGAGAAGGTCATCCAGGAGATGATCAACAGCAAAGTATTTGAAACCAAAATGGTGGGAAAGACCCTCAAAATAGATGAGGATTCCCTGAATGAATGGCTCGAAAACTTAAACGAAAACGAAGAGAAGATGTTGGCCTTAAAGCGCGTAATCTGTCACTTTGAAGAGTATATGCGCGTAGAAAACATCTTCATCGATTTCACGGCGGAAAACAAATACGACGCCATCCGCATCCTCAGCGAAAAAGCCAAGGAATTGAAGCTGGTGCGCGATGCCCGCTGGTTGTATGAAGTGGTGGTGGCTCGTGAAGAGTTGATTTCCACCGCCATCGGCAAAGGAGTGGCTCTCTTGCACCCCCGTCACCTGCATCCATCCAAGATCAAAACCCCCAGCATCCTCTTTGGCCGCAGCACAGAAGGCGTGGATTTTGACGCTCCGGACAACAAGCCCGTGAATATCTTTTTCATGCTGCTCTTGCATAATGACAAACAGCATCTGTTTTCCCTCAGCTATATTTCCAAGCTGATTATGCATCCTGATATTTTGGAGCAATTCAACAACGCCCCGGATATTGAAGCTATTCACGAAGCGCTCACCGTGATGCCGGAATCCCAAAACAGCTAAAAATGCCACAAGTAAGAGTAATCCTGGGCAGCAAGTCTGATCTGGAAGCCTGCCAACCCATCAAAGATACCCTTGAGGAATTTGGGGTTGACTACGATTGGCATATCTCTTCCGCCCATCGGAAACCCCAACAGACCACCCTTCTGGCACAAAACGCCGCCTCTGAAGGAGTGAAGGTAATCATCGCTTGTGCGGGAATGGCAGCCCATCTGCCCGGCGTGATCGCCTCCCACACCCATCTTCCCGTAATCGGCGTTCCCCTGTCCGGCTCCGCCCTTGGCGGCAAGGACGCCCTTTACAGCATCGTGCAAATGCCTCCGGGAGTGCCCGTGGCTTGTGTAGCCATCAATGGCAGCAAGAATGCAGCGCTGTTGGCAATACAGATATTGGCAACCTCCCAGCCCGCCCTGGCAGCAAAGATGCAGGGTTTTAAGGAGGCGTTTGTAAAAGCATAAGACACACTTCACCTTTGAAAGAAGGAGTATAACAACATGAAAAAGATTAAGTTGATTACCGGTTTGATCCTCATTGGTATGCTGCTCTTTGGCTGTATAGGTCAAGACGGCACAGACGGCCGGATATACCTCAGGATCAATCTCTTTGACTGTGTTCGCTATTGGGATAATAACGATAGCATCCCCTTTGGATTTAGCGTCAATTCATATTACAGATGCTTTCCCGGCTCCTACAGTTTTGAATATGAAACCACATCTGGCAGAGAGTGGAGCGGTACATATACCGTCACATCTGAAAAGGGAAGCCCTGGCGGATTTATGTATAATGGTGAGGATGGAAGGGATAGATTTTATACCCTTACCTGCCATCCCAATGGCCCCAGCCTCACTTATTATCACCTCCGCAATGATGGCACAGGCAAGACTATCCAGCCGCAAATTGCTGATGAAGATAATATCGAAATCATCCACAGTGATGGAATCTACCGTTTTCATCTGCATGCCAGTCGCAAGCCCGGAACCCAGAAAACCAAGACCAAGATTTGATATCTGTCATCACTTTCATTGGTGCTTGCCCATTAACCACCCTTGTCTCACGCATGCCTCACGCATGCCTCACCCTTGTCTTACATAAGGAGGATAACAAGTGTATAGACTCAGCGTAAGCGATAGCTTTAGCGCAGCCCACAAGCTTTGCGGCTATGAAGGCGCCTGCCGCAACCTGCACGGGCACAATTGGAAGGTAAAAGTATGCCTGGCATCCCAAGAATTGGATGGAATAGGCATGGCTTTGGATTTTGGCGTAATCAAAGAGCTGCTCACAAAGATTTTGGACGAGCTGGATCATGCCTATCTAAACGATCTTCCTGCCTTCAAAGACCAAAATCCCACCAGCGAAAACCTGGCTCGCTATATCTTTGAACGCTTTGAAAAGGAATTTGCCGATACCAAGATCAAAACTGAAAGCGTGGAAATCCAAGAATCCGAACGCAGCTCTGTGGTGTATTCTCATGCTTAGATTAGTGCAAAGCTTCTTTGTAAAAAGCGCCGTGGAACCGGAGGATTACCCCGCCAGCGCCTTTGCCGAATTTGCCTTTGTGGGGCGCAGCAACGTGGGCAAATCCACCCTGATCAACCTCATTACAAACGTTCACGGTCTGGCAAAAACCAGCTCCACTCCCGGGAAAACGCGCCTCTTAAACTTCTTCCTGGTGAGATGGAAGGACGACGAAACCCAAACCGAAGGACGCCTCCAATTTACAGACCTCCCCGGCTATGGCTATGCCCAGGTGAGCCAGGCGGAGATGGAAAAATGGCGCCGGATGGTGGATCATTACTTTGAAAACCGCGAGCAACTGAAGGCCATCATCGTGTTGGTGGATATCCGCCATCCCGCCGATGAAAAGGATATCCTGATGCTGGATATGCTGAGGATGAGGGAGATAGATTTTTGTGTGGTTGCCACCAAAGCAGACAAAATCCCCAAAAACAAGATCCCCAAGACCCTGCTGGTGCTTGCCAAAGGATTGGGACTTCAGGATACCCCCATCTTCCCCGTCTCTGCCCTCAAAAAAACAGGTTTGGAACAAATCTATGACTGGCTGCGCAGCCGGTTAGACACTCAAACCCCCGTTGATGACCAATCGTAAGTATGACATTATCGTAGTGGGCGCCGGTCATGCCGGCATAGAGGCGGCGTTGGCTGCCGCCCGCAGAGGCGCCCGCACCGCTTTGTTTGTAATCAAATTGGAAAGCGTGGGGCGCATGAGCTGCAACCCCAGCTTTGGCGGCCCCGCCAAGGGTCACCTCGCCAAAGAGATAGACGCCTTGGGCGGAGAGCTGGGCTGGTGTGCGGATCAAAGTGGCATCCATTTCAGGATGCTCAACCGCAAAAAAGGCCCCGCCGTCTGGGCACCACGCAGCCAAAACGACCGCAGGCTCTACAGCGAATTGATGCTGCGCACCCTGGAGGAGCAGGACAATCTGGAGCTCATCGAATCCACCGTCACCGATATCCTGCACGATGGCAAAGCCGTACAGGGCGTCATCACCAACATCGGTTTGGAATACTTTGCACCCAAGATCATCCTTGCCCCGGGCACCTTCCTGAGAGGCAGCATCTATGTGGGAGACAAGGTGTTGGAAGGGGGACGCAGCGGCGAACCCTCCGCCAATGAGCTTAGCTTGGCGCTCTCCAACATGGGTTTTGAACTGTTGCGCTTTAAGACGGGAACCCCGCCGCGGGTGGACCTGCGCAGTTTGGATTATAGCGCATTGGAAGAACAGCCCGGAGACCCTGACCCTTCCGGATTCTCCCATTATCGGGATATCAAATTGCAAAACCTCATCTCCTGCTACCTCACCCGCACCACGCCGCAAACCCATGAAATCATCAGCCAAAATATCGCATCCTCCGCCCTTTATGGAGGCATTATCCAGGGTATTGGAGCGCGCTATTGCCCCTCCATCGAGGATAAAATCGTCAAATTCCCCCAACGCGATACCCACCAGGTCTTCATCGAGCCGGAAGGCATCCACACCTATGAAGGCTATGTGAATGGAGTCTCCACCTCGCTGCCGCCCCAGATTCAAGAGCAGATCATCCACAGCATCCCCGGCATGCACAATGCCCGCATCATGCGCTATGCCTATGCCATCGAATATGATTGCATCTCCGGGCAGGAGCTGGATGCCTCCCTGATGAGCAAACGTTTTGACGGGCTTTACTTGGCGGGACAAATCAACGGCACTTCCGGCTATGAAGAGGCAGCCGCACAGGGCATTTTGGCAGGAATCAACGCCACCCTCTCCCTGGAAGACAAGCCCCCCCTCATCCTCAGCCGTTCCCAGGCGTATATGGGCGTGTTGGTGGATGATCTGGTAACTCGCGGCACGAACGAGCCTTATCGCATGTTCACCTCCCGCGCCGAATATCGCCTCATGCTGCGTCAGGACAATGCCGATGAACGCCTGATGCCACTGGGATACCAGCTGGGCTTGATCCCCCATACCCGCTGGCAGAGATATCAAACCATGCTGGAGATCAAAGAGCGGGAATGGGCAAGGCTGCACACTGAGAAAAGCCTGTTTTCCCCCACGGAGGAGGATGGCTTGCCCCGCGAGCCCCAGGCGTTTGCCCAGCTGCTGAAACGACCCCAAATCAGCTTTGACGATCTCTCCCGCTTTGGCTTTCAGCCTTCACCAGATTTGACACAGGATATCGCCAGCCGCATCCAGCTGGAAATCAAATACTCCGGTTACCTCAGCCGCGCCCAGATGGAGCTGCAACGCTTTAATGACAGTGAACACATCCACTTGCCGGCAGATTTGGATTATTACGCCATCCAATCCATTGCGTGGGAAGCCCGCGAAAAGCTGGCAAGCATACGCCCCCGCAATATCGCCCAGGCGCTGCGCATCCCCGGCGTCAATTATACGGATGCCGCTGCCCTCATGATTTGGCTGAAGAAACACCACGGCTCTCTGGAATCCAAATGAAGCGTTATCTCCCCCTCGTTTGCTGCCTCATGCTCTTCCTAAGTGCCTGTGGTGGCAATAAAACAAGATCTTACCATCCCATCCCGTCGCCAGAGATTTACACCCCTTTTTCCGCTCCCTCCTGGTTGTGGCAAATCCCTTCCGGCAGCTATACCATTGGCTTTGGCTATGCAGACACCTTTTTCTCAAATCGGGAGGATTCCCTGGCTCGGGAATATGCCGCCGTCTCCTTATCCCGCAACCACTCCTCTTTTGTGGTGGATAAAAAGAGTATCTGGGAATGGGCAAGTGAAACGCAATCCAGCTGGGAATCCCGAACTTTTCAATTGGTGGTAAGTGCGGATTTGGATTACCTCAAAAATTCATACCAAGATTTGGTTTTGATAGAT
>JAAYQD010000124.1 GCA_012519465.1 Candidatus Cloacimonadota bacterium | reverse complement strand
TATGGAAGGATGAATCCCTTGGAAATCCTGCAATTGTATTGGGACCGTTCCACGGTGAAGATCACCGCCGAAAGAAAGACAGAGGTGGATATCACGCTCACGCCCCAGAAAGATCCCACCATGGTTTCCCTGAGCGCCACCATCAATACCAAGAGCGGCCATATCCTCAAGCTCAGCTACAAGGATACAGCGGCAAATTCGGTAAGTTACAGCTTTTCAGATATCAAGACCAATGCTGCCATCCCCGCCTCGGTTTGGAACTTTAGCTATCCCAAAGATGCACAGAGAATAAACCAATAACCCCACAACACACCCCATAGGAGAATAAAAATGCTTCATGCTGTAATCATGGCAGGAGGAGCTGGCACTCGCTTTTGGCCAGCCAGCCGCAGAGAACTTCCCAAACAATTTCTTCCCATCTTGGGCAGCAAATCCATGATCAGCCTCACCATGGAGAGGCTGCTGTCCCAGATTGAGACACATAATATCTACGTGGTCACTGCCGCAGATCAGGTTCCTCTCGTGATCCAGCATCTGCCCCAATTGCCCCCGCAAAATATCATCATCGAGCCTTTCGGCATGAATACCGCCCCTTGCCTGGCGCTCAGTTTGGCGGTTTTGGAACAGAAGCTGACGGATGAAGACAGGATGTTAGTGCTGCCTGCGGATCACTTTATCCGCGATACTGAAGCATTTTTGGAGAGCTTGGAGCTGGCACACACCATTGCCGCACAAAACAAACTGGTCACCTTTGGCATTATTCCAGATCACCCTGCCACTGGCTATGGATATATCGAAGCGGGTGATGAATTTCAACCCGGTGCACGCGAGGTGCTGAGGTTCAAAGAAAAACCAGATCGGGAAACCGCCGCAGGTTTTATCAAACAGGGAAATTTCTATTGGAATTCCGGGATGTTTTGTTGGACTCTCAAAACCCTGCGCAACGCCTTCCAGGCTCACCTGCCTCTGGCATTGGAAGTAGCTCAGGAATTGGTGGCTGCCATAGCTAAGGGTGCGGATGATGCCCAAATTGCCACCATCTATGCCAAAATGCCCCGAACCCCCATCGATATCGGCATTATGGAAAAATCCCAAAACCGTGCTGTGATCCCCGTGGATTATGGCTGGAGCGATGTGGGCAGCTGGCAGGCTCTATCGGAGCTTTCACCCGCTGATGCCGATGGCAATACCTTCACTGCCCAGGGGATTGGCATAGATTCCCAAAACAACTACATCCATTCAGACAAATTCACCGCCCTCATCGGCGTAAATGATCTTTGTCTCATCGAAACTGAGCATGCCATCTTGGTTTGCCCCAAAAACCGCAGTGAAGAGGTGAAAAAGGTGGTGGATTCCATAGACGACAAGCTCAAATAAAGGGGTCTATCTATTACCACTGATCAGCTTGATGTTGGATTGCCCACATCCAGCCTCCGCCCTCATAAAGAGGTGTATCTACCTATGATACAATTCCAAGGTAATGCGGTAGGGCTTTTCTCCGGGCTTTAGCGGGAGCGTCATTTTATCAATCATTTCGGAGCGTGTTTCCCGCTTCTGAGCCTTGGTTCTGATCTGAAACAGCTTGCTGGTGACCTCCTCACCGGCTGTGTTATACACTTTTGTCAGCAGCATCACCTCCTCGTCTTTGGCACCCTTGTTTTCTATTTCAAAGGTAATCTCCACAAACTGGGTGTCAAAGCGCTCCACCCCCACACTGTGAATGATAATCCTCTTGCTTTGGGATTTATGGGCGTTGGAACGCAGCCACAAACCAAACAGCGCCGCCAAGATGGCAAACAGCAGAACGGTTTGTTTTAGCTTGTACTTGCGGGGGAAGGGCAAACGGTCGACGATTGGCATAGACGGATTCCTCTAATATTGAAACATCCAGCCACCAAAAAAGCTGTGCTGCCATATGTCTTTGTGGCTGGAACGCTGACCCACATACAGTTGATTGTGGGCAAGCTTGATTTTGAGCAGGCTGCCGATTTGCCATGTATCGCTTTTATCGCCGGCAAACCAGCGTGTTTCTGCAGTATTGATGATATTGGGTGGAAAGTGGTCGGAATAGTTTGTACGCCAATCACTTCCTTCAGATCCTTGCCTCATCCAGGAGGTGTGCCCCACCAGCATCAGCATCGCTCCCACAGGATACTCCAAATCCAGGGTGCCGCTTACCAGGTTTGCCCCTTGTGGATAGCCCAGCGGACGTCCATCGTGTGAATACATGGTATGGTTTTGATAGTGGGTATATGTCCAAGGGCGCACTGCCACTATTTCGGCGCTCAGAGTGGGGATACCGGAGCCCGTGCCCAGAGAGGGCAATGCCAGCCTGCCACCACTTTGGATGGCCCATTTATTGCCCCACCAGTTGCCAAAAAGCTTGCCATAGCTCAGCTCATCAAAGAGGCCGGTGAACCACAAATCCAGATTCTGATGTGGCTCCGCCTCCAAGCCTCCCCAGATCACCACATTATCCCTATCCCATTGATTGTGTTCCACCACCCGCCAAAAGGTGTGTGGTAAAAGATAATTGATGTCCCAGCCCCTGTCTCCATACACCACTCCCTCTCCGCCAAACGCTTTGAATCGGGGTGTAATCTGCCAGGTTATCTCATGTAATGCCAGATATTTATCAGGATAGTCATCGGTTGCCAGCCTGTTTTGACTGCGGGTGCTATCTGCCATCAGGGAGGCATGCATCATCCTTAATCCCAGTGCACCAAATCGCCCTTGCGTGAGGAAATAACCATAATCATTCACCCTTTGCGATAGAATTATGGAGCCCGTGAGGTTATTGCCAAAATCCGGCCTGCCCCTGCCCACAATGGCATCAAAATGGGTGCTGCGATAGCCCAAATCGGCATTCAGGTTATCCACTCGCATCTGCGTGGGAGTTTCTGTAAAAAAGCCGTCTATCAGCAGGGAATGCTCTTTGGCGGCCTCTTTGTCTCCGGTGAAAGCACCATTCCACCACCAGGCATTGGCGCTGATGCGCTCGTTTACCTCAGCCCTCAGCTTGATTCCCTTCCAGATAAAGCCAAAAGCCTTGCCATCCTCCACGCGCTGGTCATACCCCGCCACAAAGTTTAGCTGGGTTCCAAAATCCATATCTTTGTCACGGTATCGATAATCAAACAGTGAATAGCGGGGCTGCCCCACACGAAAGGCGTCCAATATGGCATCACCCAGGATGTGCAAGCTTTGGAAAGGATGGTGCAAACCCAAGGAATCGGGCAAGGGCAATTCCTCTTCCTGCCAATGTGGCTGAAGCAAGGGGCTTTGAAAATATGAGGATTGCACCAGCGTACCAGAAACCGATTGGGCGTGATACACTCCCAGCGGAAACAGGCACAGGATCGCTATCAGAACAAGGGGCTTCATGCTTTTGAACATCAATTCCTTATCAGTTATGCCTTGTTCTGGCTGATTATCTGTTTCACCTGCTTTTGCTGCAATTGCAATTCCTCCGCTATTTGGTCGGCAGTCCAGCCCTTATCATCCAGGCGCATCACTATCCGCTCCCTGGTGTCATCATCCATTATCAATCTCGGCTCTTCGCCCGTTTCCGGCTCAGGCTTGTTCATCAGTCTAAAATAGACAAAATAAAACAGAACCGCAGCCACCAACAAGATCATAATTATCCACAGAAGCATCCCGTTATTTTGGATGAATACCTTTAGGTTGCTGGATTTTTGATGCTTATCGCCCCTTGTCCCTCCCAAATATTCCTCGTCTTCCTTAAAGGCAGAGTAATCTTCCTCTGGGATATATCGCCCTCGGGGCCTGAGAGCTTTGTCTTTTTGGGAGTCCATCATATATGGCATATAAAGCATCCTGCGGGAGACCGGCTTATCTTCTTCCTCCTCCTCTTCTTCGCCCTCCGCACCTTCCTCGCCTTCGTCAGGCTCTGCATTGTATGTACTGTAAGTGCTCTCGATGTTTTCCACCACTGCCTTTTCAGTTTGCCTTACAGTTTGTTTGGATTCATCTTGCTTTCTTGTGCCATCTGTCTTTTTGTTGGATTGAGATTGCCTGACGCCTGTGGGGCTCAGGTTGCGGATTTCGCCTACGCTATCTTTTCCACCATTAGATGGAGCGGTGCGGTCACTGGTGGGGCTCAGGCGCTTGTAGTTGGTTTGAGCGGTTTTTTCACCGGTCTTATTACTGATAATTTTTGGGGATTTGCCATCTGCAGAAGAACGAATATTGCCGGAGGTATTATTCTTATTGGAGACGTTGAGACGCTTTGTGCCACTTTCCTTATCCTCGGTTTTTATGCCTTGCACTGTTGTGCCAAAAAGAGCAATACCAAGGATAAGCATTGCACAGGTAAAAATACTGATTTTAAGGCTTGGTTTCATGGGTCT
>JAAYQD010000123.1 GCA_012519465.1 Candidatus Cloacimonadota bacterium | reverse complement strand
TACCATCATTATTATCCCCTACCAAGCCGCCGACGTCTTGGCTACCTGTGACAGATCCAATGCTGAAGCAGTTGTCGATGCTGCTATCATCACAATTATCCATGTCGTCGTCAGAACCATTTACCCCCACCAAACCTCCTGTGCCTTTATAACCTATGACAGTTCCTGTGCTACAGCAGTTGCTGATGCTGCCAGATCCATATGTAAAACAAGAACCATTTACCCCCACCAAACCACCTGTGCTTTCATAACCCGTGACAGATGCGCTGCTATAGCAGTTGTAAACGCCGCCGATGTTACCCCCTACCAAGCCACCTGTGCCTTCATAGCCTGTCACAGTTCCTGTGCTATAGCAGCTAAAGAAAGTGCAATCAAAATTAAATCCTATTAATCCGCCTGTGTATTCATCACCTGTTACAGATGCGCTGCTATTGCAGTTTTTGACCATTGAGGCACGATTAGTTCCAATCAAGCCGCCTGTATCATAGTGACCCCTGACAGTTCCTGTGCTATAGCAGTTGACTGTGGTACTAAACTCGTTAAATCCCACCAATGCTCCGGTGTATCTATGGCCTGTGATATTTACATTTACCACACCCAAATATTTAATAATTCCATAAGAACACCCAAAAAGAGCTTGACAATCAGACTCAGGTCTATTGATATAAAGCCCGGTGACAACATGCCCATTGCCATCATAAGTACCAATGAAAACTGACGTAAAATCATCATAGTCTTCACCTCCTATCGGAATCCAACCTTCGCCTTCATTATAGGGTGCCACATCCAAATTGATGTCGGCGGTTTGTATATAGTGTTTTGCTAATGAACGGTTATCGTGATGAGCCTTGCCCAAGTAATTACGTACATTATTCAGATGTTCTGCCGTTGCCACCTGCCAGGGGTCCTGTTCTGTACCCGAGCCTCCGGCAAATTGGGAAAATAAGGGACTGGCAGAAATATTGAAATTAGCATCGCTGATATCAATATAAGTATCATCAGCTAAGGAAATAATTTCACTGGAATCTCTAATATATGGATAACCCTTATTTATTGTATGTGTTGAATCTGGCTTCCAAATACTCCAGTCCCAACCTAAATACGTATTCTTACCATGGGGATAGACCATTTCTGAAGTAAGCCGCCCCTCTCCACCATCGCTATGTTTTAGCCCAGATCTAAAAGTATCCCAGTAACAGGAGTTAATGCTGCCAGAATAATTCTCACCCACCAAACCGCCGACATATTGTTCACCCGTGATATATCCAATGCTATAACAGTTGTCTATGCTACCATTGCTCCCACCCACCAAACCGCCGGTACAAGAGCCACCTGTAACAGCCCCAGTGCTATAGCAATTGTTGATGCTACCACCATAAAATATATCCCCCACCAAGCCGCCTGTAGAATAGGAACCTCTGACAGACCCAGTGCTATAGCAGTTGGTGATGTCGTCGTAATTCTCCCCCACCAAGCCGCCGACATAATCCCCACCTGTGACATAGCCTGTGCTATAGCAGTTGGCGATGCTGCCACTGTTAAACGCCACCAAGCCGCCTGTAGAATAGGAACCTCTGACAGACCCAGTGCTATAGCAATTGTCGATACTACCATCATTATACCCCACCAATCCACCGGTAAAATTGCCACCTGTGACAGCCCCAGCGCTATAGCAATTGTCTATGGTGCCGGCATTGGTCCCCACCAAGCCACCGACAACATAGTCGCCCGTGACAGATCCAATGCTATAACAGTTGTCTATGCTACCAGAATTCTCCCCCACCAATCCACCGACACCATTGTCACCTGTGATTGATCCAGAGCTATAGCAGTTGGCGATGCTACCATAACTCATACCCACCAAACCGCCGGTACATCCGTCACCTCTGATTGATCCAGAGCTATAGCAGTTGGCGATGCTGCCATAACTCATACCCACCAAGCCGCCTGTGTGGCTGTGACCTGAGATATTTAAGTTTTCCACACCCAAGTTCTTAATGGTTCCTTCAGTATACTCAAAAAGACCTTGAAAAAAAGACTCAGGTCTATTGATATAAAGCCCGGTAATAACACGTCCATCCCCGTCGTAAGTACCATAAAAACGCATTGATAAATAATTACCTTCATTATCATAACCATGAAATCCAATCGGTATCCATCCCTTGCCCTTATTCCAAGGTGCCACATCCAAATCGATGTCTGCGGTTTGGATAAAATGCTTATCACTATGGTCTTCACCCAGGTAATCTCGCACATTATTCAAGTGTTCTGCCGTTGCTACTTGCCATGGATCTGATGCTGTGCCCGAGCCTCCGGCAAATTGGGAAAATAAGGGTAAAGAGAGAGTTGAGAAGAGAATCAACGTAAGCCAAAATATCGTTTGTTTGTTTCTAAATCCAATAATCAATGTGTAGCGTGCGCCTAAGGTTCCGCCACATGCCATGCTCTTTATCATAGTATTCTCCTGTTTTGTGTCTTGGTTTGCGTGTAACACCTTGTTGCACCGTGCAGGGCAAGTGCCTTTTATTCTGATAGATAGGGCGCTTCCCAGGCTCTGTGTACGATGCAGTCAATAAACCTAAAAATGATATATTACTAAGGGTTGTATTTTCACTTTTTTGTCAAGGAGAATAGCGCACGCGGAGCTTGCGCAGGGGCCAGTGGACAGTGAACAGGGTGAGCTCTCTGCGCGAGCGGTAACACAGGCTTCAGCCGGTGGTTCCACCGGTTTTAACCGGTTGTTAAAGAAGGGTTTACAGTATTTATGGATCAGGTTCCAGGGGTAAGGGAGTAGGGGGGCTCGCTGTCGCTCGAAGGTAGCTCGCTTTGCTCGCTGAGTAATTTAACAAAAGCCGACTAAAGTCAGCAAAACCACCGGATAAATCCAGTGTTACCAGGCGTTTACGGTCTTTGCCAATCTATGGCCTGATACTATAATTTGTATCTTTCGTGTATTTTCGTATTTTTCGTGGTTAATTTAAGGTAGCTCGCTTTGCTCGCTGAATTATTTAACAAAAGCCGACTGAAGTCAGCAAAACCACCGGATAAAGCCTGTGTTACCAAGTGCTTACAATCTTCGTTAATCTTAGGCATTAGCGAATCTCTGTTCCCTATTCACTGACCCCTGGGCGCTTCAGCGCCCCCTATCACCTAACACCTAACGTATTGCACCTGCGCAATACGTTCCTCTTGACAAAAACACCCTTGCTCCAGCAGTGTAAATAGTTATCCTGTATATAGAAACTAAAGAGGAGAGATAGACAATGGCATTGTTATTGAAAACCACCCGCTTTGTGGAATCACAGATTGACACCTTTTTGGATGTGGTGAGCGATTCTGCAATGCTATTTCAATTGGGGACAGAGGATTACCTCTTTGGCCGCATCGAGCAATTTGAAGAAAGGCTCAGCCAGGTGCGAGAGCTGGAAAAAAAGGCAGATGACCTCAGAATCACCGTTGAACGCTATCTTTACGAACGCACGCTTATCCCGGAAAACAGGGGTGATGTATTGGCAATATTGGAAAACACCGATGAGGTGGTGGACAATATCAAGGAAACCCTCATGCAATTTTCCATTGAAATGCCAGAAATACCAGAACTCACCAACGATCTGTGGCTGCAGACGGCACGCGCTTCCGTGGCAGCCGTGGAACAGATGGTGATGGCTGTGCGCAGTTTCTTCAGAGACCTTGCTGCGGTGAATAACTATATCCACAAGGTATACTTCTTTGAGCGGGAAGCAGATCACGTGGGCGAAAAGCTGCGCCGTCAGATCTTTGGCCTTCCCATAGATTTAGCTCACAAAAGCCAATTACGTTACTTTGCCATCCATACCGAAAGAATCTCGGATTATGCCCAAACCGTGTGTGACCGCCTGGCTATTTACACCATCAAACGTCAGCTGTAAATGATCTTTATCTATCTCCTGAGCGGTCTTTTCCTTGGCTTTGGCCAGGGCGCAAACGCACTCAGCAATATCTTTGGCACGGCGGTGGAAACGCGGATGATCACATTCCGCAAAGCCGCCTTAATTGCCTCAATATTCATCGTTTTGGGTGCGGTGATAGAAGGGTCTGGTCCATCCGGAACCTTGGGACGCTTGGGCAGTATAGACGCTCTGGGAGGGGCATTTACCGTTTCCCTGGCTGCGGCAGCCGCCATCTTTGTGAATGTGAGGATGGGCATCCCCGTATCCTCCTCACAAACCATTGTGGGCGCCATCATCGGATGGAATGTATTTTCTGGCAGGCTCACTGATCTGCATAGCATTGCCATCATCGGCGGCTCCTGGGTGGGTTCCTTCCTGCTTGCCGCCGGCATCGCCGCCCTGCTGTTTTATGCCTTTCAATACTGGATAAACCACAGCAAAATGCATCTTTTGGTGCAGGACCTGGTGGTAAGATACGCCATTGTGATAGTGGGAGCCTTTGGCGCTTACTCCTTGGGAGCCAATAATATCGCCAACGTGGTGGGCGTGTTTGTACACGTATCCCCCTTCAAGGATCTCAATCTCTTTGGCATCTTCCAGTTTGACGGCGTGCAACAGCTTTACATCCTGGGCTCACTTTCCATCGTGGCAGGCATTTACACCTATTCCCGCAGGGTAATCCGCACCGTGGGCAAAGACCTCTTCGAGCTCTCCCCCGTGACGGCGTTGGTGGCGATTTTGGCAGAAGCCATCATGCTTTTCCTCTTTTCATCCCAAGCCCTGCACCGCTTCTTTCTGAAAGCAGGTATTCCTCCGATTCCCCTGGTGCCTGTCTCTTCCGCCAATGGCATCATCGGAGCCATCATGGGCATTGCCCTTGCCAAAGGAGGCAAAAACATACGCTTCAACGTGTTGGGGCGCATCTCACTGGCATGGATCACCGCCCCGCTCATGGCTTTCCTCTTCTCTTTTGTAGCCCTTTTTATAGTGCAAAATGTGTTTGAACAGACCGTGCGCCAGCCCGTGATCTACACTTTCAACCGCATTACCGTGGAAGAAATTAAAGAACAGGGCTTTGATACCGCCGCCCTTGCCACCGTGAACGGACGCAGCTTTGACAGCGAGCAATCCCTCTATAAAGAGCTGAAGGCACAAAACCTGTATGACCGTCAACAACTGATGGATATCATCGCCATCACTCAAGAATATCCCATGCAGGTAAATACCGGGGGCCTGCGCCTCAAAGGCCTGCACAAAGGCTTCACGCCCCAACAGTGGAAAGCCCTGCAACAGCTTGATGAACATACCTTTACCCACAAATGGCAGCTCAAACAAACATTGGCTGAAGACGAATCCTGGAGCACCATCGCCAAACCCAGCACCGAGCTGGAGAAGAGCTATAACAGCAAGATTGAAAGCACGCTGGAATTGCTGTACAAATCATTTTATTACACCCCAAAACAGAATAAATAACGACTAACGGAGATTAGCCTAAATTGCCAAGTTTTATCGACTTTTTCCTCAAGATACTACCCCTCTTTCTCGCCTTCTTTGTGGGCATCGGCGCCAAAGCCCTGCGCCTGCTTTCCAAGGAAGATGCCCCCGTACTGCTCAGATTCGTGCTCTCGGTCTCTTTGCCCGCCATCGTGGTTCTTTCCATCAGCCGGCTGCAGCTGAGTTTTGACCTCTTTCTGATTCCTCTCTCAGCAGTAATCATCGTATTTATCACCTATTTTATTGCCAGCTTTATGGGCAAACAATTGAAGCTCCCCAAAGCCACTTACGGATCCTTTTTGGTGGGGGCAATGGTGATGAATTCCGCCTTTGCCCTGCCTTTCTTTAGCATCTATCAAGATGGTGCGGGATTGGCTTTGGCATCCTTTTTCGATATTGGAAACAGCTTTTTGATATTCACCTTCATCTATCTACAGGCCATCAAATATGGAGACAAGGCACATACAGACAAGATTGAATGGAAAAAATTTGCCAAGCTGCCACCGTTGTGGGCACTGGCTGTTGCCCTTGTGATCAAAGGCTTAAGGCTGGAATTGGCGCCGGTGACGGTGGACTTTCTCACTTTGCTCTCAAACCCCACCGCCCCGCTGGTGATGATTGCTTTGGGATTGTATTTTGAACCGCAGGTAAAGCAGCTTGTTCCCGCTCTGGTAGCCGTCCTCATCCGCAATGGAATTGGCTTGGCAATTGGCTTTGGCTTGGCTGCCATCTTCGGCTTGGAAGGGCTGAACCGCACGGTGGTGATCACCTGTTCCGCCCTGCCCATCGGCTTTAATACGTTGATGTTTGCCGATATGGAGAATATGGATAGGGAATTTGCCGCCACGGAGGTATCCATCTCTCTGATTGTGGCGCTGTTCCTGATTCCCTATTTGATGTGGATTACCTAAATAAAAGTAGAAATATTGCTTATATTAAAAACCGATTCTGTATCCCCTGGCTTTTAGCCGGGCGTTCCGCCGACTTCAGTCGGTTTTTGAAGCACAAAAACAAATTGTGTAACAACATGGTAGCGTTGGTTTTATGCGAGAGCAACCCCACTGGTCTTAACCGATTTATTAAACACCTGTAAGTTTAGGGTCAGGTATTTGTTTTAAGGAAAACAGGTTAATTTTTTAGAGATATTATGACTGGAATCTATATAATATGTATTGTTGTTATAAATATAAAACCGACTGAAGTCGGCGGAACGCCCGGCTAAAAGCCAGGGGATAC